>CAZKMG010000017.1:0-19789 GCA_964553465.1 uncultured Bacteroidaceae bacterium | reverse complement strand
GCACTAATGGTGTTGAATAAGGATAAGTTTGCATTAAAGAATAATAAAGATCAAATTAAAGAACTTATTAATACTTTACTTAAGTTGTATCCTGAAAATACTGACGTAAAAACAGTAGCATATGACTTTTATAATGGAATTGGAGAGCAGATCTCTGCATATGAATTAATAAAAAAAATAATTAAAGAAAAAAAAGACACATATATTATCTGGCAACAAGCATTATATAACGCAAGTTCTCTTGAAAAATATGATGATATTATTTCCATCGGGGAAGAAGCTTTTAAATATTTTCCTAATAAAGCAGAATTATTTCTTCTGGTCGGTATGGCCTATTATCAGAAACAAAATTTTGAAACCTCATATAAAACACTTAAAGATGGATTAAATTTTGTTAATGAACTGGGGGATAACAAGTTACAATATTTAATTCTCCTGGCCGAGAGTTCTTATAAAACTGGAAAGAAAATGGAAGCATTTTCTTATTATGAAGAGCTGTTAAAGCTCGATCCAGAAAACAACATAATAAAAAATAATTACAGCTATTTTTTAGCCCTGGAAGGAATAAATTTAGAAAGAGCAAAACAGCTTAGTGCTCAGACTATTAAAAAAGATCCCGAAAACAGTACATATCTTGATACATATGGCTGGATTTTATTTGTAATTGGAAATTATGAGGAAGCAAAAGTCTATATTCAAAAAGCTATTAAAATTAATGAGGAAAAAGACCCGGACATTTTATTTCATTATGCAGAGATTCTTTTTAAAACTGGCGATAAGGCTCAATCCAGAAAATATTACCTTTTGGCAGAAGCATCAGGATTTGATAAAGATATTATTCAAAAGAAATTATTAAATTTTCCTGGTGATGAATAGAATCCTATTTTACTCCATCATTTTAATTGGTTTCACATCTTGTAAGCCTTTACAAAAAATTACTGAATTAAAAAGCAAAAATAGTCTTTCTGAGGTAGTTACGAGTAAATTGAATAGTAAAAAATCTCAGTTCTATACCTGCGAAAATATTAGCATTAGAATTGTAGGGGAAGATGAAAAGAATTTTAAAGCCAAATTTTTTATTTCAACAGGAAAATTAATTTTTGTAAGTATTAATATCTTAGGATTTGAAATAGGTCGTGCACAAATTTCCCCTGATAGCATTAAATATATAAATAGAATAAAAAGAGAATTTTATTTTGGTGAAATTTCTAATTTTTATAAAAAAACAGGTATAGACTTAAATTACATGGAAATTGAAAACTTTTTAATTAGAGGAGTCCCTTTGAATGAAAATGATAATTTAAAGAGAATAGTTGAAAGATTTTATGAAAGTGGCTCAGATTATATTTATTATGTTCAGGATGATTTAAAAAGATTTATAAAGATTTATGTCGATAAAAATACATTGAAAGAATATCGAATTGAGTTGACAGATCATCAAAAAGGAATTTATCTGATAGGTCTTTTAGATGATTATATGGAAAATCCTTTTTATCCTGGTTCATTTAAAATTTCATTTTTAAAGGATGATAAAAAAATGGATCTGGATATTTCTGTTGGAAAAATCGAAAACAGTAATTTTCGAAATATATCTTTCAAGGTTAATAACAACTATAATGAATTGGTATTCTAAGTTGTTTCTACTTGTAAAATTCATTTTTTTATGGGGAATGTTTTACAATAATTTCCTTTTTTCACAAACAAGGGAAGAACTGGGTATGAAAAAAAAGGAAAATATGGAGCAATTGGAGTATAGTAGAAGTATTTTAAAGAAAATGACAAAAACCAAATCAACATCTATGAATCAGATAAACATTATTGAAAAAAATATTGAATTGAGACAGGATCTTGTGGAAAATATTTCTAATGAAATTGAATATATTAATTCGGATATTGAATTAAATAATAATGAAATTATCAAGATTAATAATAGAGTTGAATTATTAAAAAAAGAATATGCTGCATTAATACGAAATAGCTACAAAGTACTGGATAAAGAATATGCACTTTTATATATACTCTCTGCAGAGGATATCAATCAGGGATATATGAGAATGAAGTACCTTAAGTACCTTACGGATTATAGGAAAAATTTAATTTCTGAATTGGATTCTCAAAAAATTTATCTTAGAAATATGAACGAGACTCTTATAAATAATAAAATAATTAATGAAAAACTTTTAAATGAAAAATTACGGGAATTAAAAAATTTGGATAACGATAAAAAGGAAAAGGTTATTTTGGTGAATAATTTACAATTAAAAGAGGCTGAATTGAAAAGGGAAATAAATAAAAGAGAGAAAATAATGATGCAAATCGAGAATGAGATAAAAAGAATAATTGAAGAAGAAGCTAGAAAAGCGAGGGAATCAAGGAAAATAAACAATCTTTCTGATGAAGAAAGATTGATTTCTGCAGATTTTAGTAAAAATCAGGGTAAATTACCTTGGCCTACTGATAAAGGAATTGTCACGGGAAAATTTGGTGAGCAAAACCATGCTGTACTTAAAGGAATTAAAGTAAAAAGTAATGGAATTGATATTGCTACTGATAAAGGTGCTAACGTAAAATCCATATTTGATGGGGAGGTTACAAGGGTTATTGCAATAAAAGGAGCCAATTATACTGTTATTATTAAACATGCTGATTATTTTACGGTGTATCAGAATTTAGTTGATGTTAAAGTTAAGGCTGGGGATAAAGTGGAGACAGGAGATGTGATAGGAACTGTTTTTACGGATACTGAAAATGTCTCAAAAGTGCACTTTGAGGTTTGGAAAGATAAAAATATTCTTAATCCGGAACGTTGGCTGAAATAATTAAAATTCATTTTAACTGAAACATTAAAATTACTGATACGTATAATAAACATTTCAGCATGTATGCAAAATCATATTTCAATAAAATCTACACTGGAAAGCCTTCATCTCGTTGAGAAATTTGTTGATGAAGCAGCTGTAAAATATAATTTTAGTAACGAGATATATGGTAATATACTTATGGCAACGTTGGAAGCTGCAAATAATGCAATATTCCATGGGAATCAGAATGATGTGAATAAATTTGTGGAAATTGAAATTCACAGGAATAAAAATGAAATGGAGTTTATTATAACTGATGAAGGCTTAGGTTTCGATTTTAGAGATATCCCTGATCCCACAGCTCCAGATAATATTGAAAAGATAAATGGTAGAGGGATTTTTTTAATGAAGAAACTTTCTGATAAATTAGAATTCATTGAAAAAGGAAGAATAGTTAAATTAACATTTAAGCTTAAATAGAGTAATGAGTATACTTTTTCATTCACTCTATCATGGAAAATCAATCGGCCAAAAAAGGGAAATAAAGGAATGGTTACATAAAATAATTTCTGAACATAAAAAGGAAATAGCTGTTATTAATATAATTTTTGTTGATGACGAAAAAATGTTAGAGTTAAATTTGAAGTATTTAGCTCATAATTACTATACCGATATTATTACGTTTAATTTTAATGAAGGCAACAAAATATCTGGAGATATTTATATTAGTATTCAAAGGGTAGAAGAAAATGCACATAAATTCAGATGTTCGAATAAAGAAGAATTGTTAAGGGTTTTAGTGCATGGTATATTTCATTTGATTGGATTTGATGATAAAACGAAAAATCAAAAAAACTTAATGCAAAAATTAGAAGATGAGGCATTATCAAAGTTTCCTTATTTGTAAAATGATGGAAATTTATTTTTGAAAGGCGTTATGTTGATGATGTTTTTTTATTGGCTACCATTCAAGAATTAAGTAACTATTAAAAAGTTGTAAATTTTGACACATATTTGTGTTAATCTAATGTTTACTTGATCGACCCACCTATTTTTAAATCACAGGAAGACTTTTACATTGTTTAATCAATTAACTTTGTAACAAAATTATTTTTTTATGTTAGCTGTGTATGATATAATTGTTGTAGGAGCTGGACATGCAGGCAGTGAAGCTGCTGCTGCTGGTGCTAATATGGGTTGTAAGGTATTATTAATAACAATGGACCTTAATAAAATTGCTGAGATGAGCTGTAATCCTGCAATGGGTGGAATTGCAAAAGGACAAATTGTTAGAGAAATAGATGCATTAGGCGGGTATTCAGGTATTGTAACTGACTATTCAATGATACAATATCGCCTTCTGAATAAATCGAAAGGTCCTGCAATGTGGAGCCCAAGGGCTCAATGTGACAGAGTAAAGTTTAGCATTAAATGGCGTGAAATTTTGGAAAGTATTGATAATGTTGACTTCTGGCAGGATACCGTAGTAAAATTAATTTTTAAAAATAATAAAATTGCCGGAGTTTACACGAAATTAGGTGTCCAGTTCTTTTCTAAAAAAGTAATCCTTACAAGCGGAACTTTCCAAAATGGTTTAATTCATATTGGAAAAACAAAATTTGAAGGGGGACGCATTTCGGAACAAGCTTCCATAGGAGTCAGTGACCAGTTGAAAAATTTTGGATTCGATGTGGGTAGAATGAAGACAGGTACACCCGCAAGAATCGATGGTAGAAGTATTGATTTTTCGTGTCTAGAAGAACAAAAAGGAGATTCAGAAAATAGAAAATTTTCATTTCTTGATTACGAAGTTGATTATACGAAACATAAAAGTTGCTATATTACTCATACTAATCTTGATGTTCATGAGAATTTAAGAAAGGGAATTAAAGATTCTCCTTTGTTTAATGGAAGTATAAAAGGAGTCGGACCAAGATATTGCCCAAGTATCGAGGATAAAATATATACTTTTGCAGATAAAGATAAACACCAGCTATTTCTTGAGCCTGAAGGAGAAACTACAGTTGAATATTATTTAAATGGATTTTCTTCGTCCTTACCATGGGATATTCAATATGAATCACTGCAAAAGATAAAAGGACTTGAAAATGCCCGAATATTTAGGCCTGGATATGCTATTGAATATGATTATTATCCTCCAACACAATTAAAACATACTCTCGAAACTAAATTGGTTGACGGACTTTATTTTGCTGGTCAAATTAATGGAACTACGGGGTACGAGGAGGCTGCTGCTCAGGGCCTTATAGCTGGAATAAATGCAGCGATGAAAATAAAGAAATCGGGTGAATTTGTTTTGGGGAGACATCAGGCATACATTGGAGTCCTTATTGACGATTTAATAAATAAAGGAGTTGATGAACCATACAGAATGTTTACCTCCAGGGCTGAATACAGAATACTACTCAGACAAGACAATGCAGATGACAGATTAACAGAACTATCTTGGCAAATAGGATTGGCTGATAAGCAAAGGATTGAATTATTGAGAGCTAAAAAAACTATAAAGACGAAAATAATTAATTTGCTGATAAATACAAGCATTTCTCCGGATGAAATAAATGTATTTCTTCAAAAAAAAGAAACTGCAATTATTAATCAAAAGACAAAAATGGTTGAGATTTTAAGAAGACCTCAAATTTCCTTGAATGATTTAATCAAATTAAGGCCCGAAATATTGAATATTTTAGATGAAAATATAACGAGGAAAGATGAAATAATTGAATCGGTTGAAATTGAAATAAAATATCAGGGTTATATTGAAAGAGAAAATCAGCTTGCTGAAAAGTTAAAAAGATTAGATGGGATAAAAATTCAAACGGGGATAAAGTATGATGAACTAAAATCTATTTCTACTGAGGCAAGACAAAAATTGAAGCGAAGTATGCCTGAAACAATCGGTGATGCATCAAGAATTAGCGGAGTATCTCCTTCAGATATTAGTGTGATTTTAATGTATATGGGTAGATAATGTTCCACGTGGAACATGTTCCACGTGGAACAAAAAAATGTTGAAGTGATATCAAAGTTAAAGGGAAATATTGTTGATGTTATTAACCGGAAAATATTTTCAGGAGAAATTATTGTTGAAGATGGGATAATTACCAGCATAGAGGAAAGATCAACAAAATACAATAATTTTATTCTACCAGGATTTATAGATTCCCATATACATATCGAAAGTTCTATGCTTACCCCACAGCATTTCTCCAGAATAGCTGTTTCTCATGGTACTATAGCAACAGTTTCTGATCCACATGAAATTGCTAATGTACTTGGTTTGGAAGGTATCAGATATATGATTGAAAATGCTAAATCTGCAAATATAAAATTTTTCTTTGGTGCCCCATCCTGTGTACCCGCAACTTCATTTGAAACAACAGGAGCCACAATAAGTAATAAGGATATTGAATTTCTTTTTAAAGTGGAGAAATTAAAATTTCTTTCTGAAATGATGAATTTCCCGGGTGTAATTTCTAAAAATAAAAGTATACTGGAGAAATTAAAACTAGCAAAAAAATATGACAAAAGAATTGATGGCCATGCTCCGGGATTAAGAGGAGAAAACCTTGACAGGTACTTGGAGGAAGGTATTGAAACGGACCATGAATGTTATAGCTATGATGAGGCATTAGAAAAAATTCAAAAAGGTATGATTATTCAAATACGACAGGGAAGTGCAGCAAAAAACTTTCTTGCTCTGGTAAAACTTATTGATCAATTCCCTGACCAGATTTTATTATGCTCTGATGATCTTCATCCCAACGATTTGCTTCATGGACACATGAATGAATTAATAAAATGCGGCATTAAACAAAAAGTAAACTTCTTTAACCTAATTCGAGCAGCAACAGTGAATCCGGTTAATCATTATAGACTGGATGTAGGATTATTAAGAAAAGGGGATCCTGCCGATTTTATTATTGTTGATGATTTAATGAATCTAACAATAAAAAAAACATATATTAATGGAGAACTTGTTTTTCAAAAAGGTAAAAGTCTGATAAAAGTAAGTAATAAAGCTAACCCAAATAAATTTAATGCAAGGATTATTCATCCAGGTGATCTTGGTGTACCTGACAGAAATAGTAAGGTGAAAGTTATTGATGCTTTCGATGGAGAATTAATTACTAAAAGTTCTGTTGAATTCCTTCCAGTTGTAGATGGATTTCTTCAAAATAAACCGGAACATGATATACTAAAAATTGTGGTACAGAATAGGTACAAAAAGCTTGCTCCAGCAGTTGCTTTTATTAGAAATTTTGGCTTTAAATATGGTGCTATAGCAAGTTCAATTTCTCATGACAGTCATAATATTATAGCTGTAGGTGTTGATGATAAAGATATATGTAAATGTATTAACTGGATTATTAAGGAAAAAGGGGGAATTGTTGTATCTGACGGTAAAAATATTAAAGGAATACCCTTGCCTGTTGCTGGAATCATTTCTAATCAACCGGTGGAATGGGTGGCCAAAAAATATAATGAATTAAACCTTATTGCTCGAAAATTGGGTTGCAGATTTAATGCACCTTTTATGACACTAAGCTTTATGGGACTTCTTGTAATTCCGGAGCTCAAATTGAGTGATAGAGGATTATTTGATGTAAGAGAATTTGATTTTACAAGCTTATATTTTAACTAATCCTTTAAATGAACATAAAAGTAAAAAAGGAAGATATTCTGAAAAATAGTATTGAAAGCTTACCAAATAAACCTGGTATCTATCAGTTTTATGATAATTCTGGAAAATTACTTTATATAGGTAAAGCAAAGAATCTTAAAAAAAGAGTTTCTTCTTATTTTAACAGAATAAGATATGAAACCAATAAAATTCGTATTCTGGTTAATAAGATTTCAAGTCTCCAACATATCGTTGTTGATTCAGAATCAGATGCATTGCTCCTGGAGAATAATTTGATAAAGAAATATCAACCTAAGTATAATGTTAACCTGAAGGATGATAAAACTTTTCCATGGATATGTATTACAAATGAAAGATTTCCGAGGGTGTTTTCCACAAGAAATATTATTGATAATGGTTCAAAATACTATGGACCCTATACTTCTGCGCTTACAGTTAAAACGCTGCTAAGTCTTGTAAAACAACTTTATAAACTGCGTACATGCAAACTTCAACTGTCAGATGAGAATATAAAGAAAGGTAAATTTAAAATATGCCTTGAATATCATATAGGAAATTGCAAAGGTCCATGCGAAGGGCTTCAAAGTGAAGAAGATTATAATAGAAATATTCAGCAAATTCAACAAATTCTGAAAGGAAATCTTAAAGAAGTCATAGATTTTCTTAAACAATTAATGCTTCAATTTTCTACTGATTATAAATTTGAAGAAGCTCAAAATGTAAAACAAAAAATAGATTTATTAGAAAAATTTCAGACAAAATCAACAATCGTTAATACTTCAATTCATGATGTTGACGTATTTTCAATTATTGAAGATAGTAATTATGCTTATGTAAATTTTTTAAAGGTATCAAATGGGGCAATTATTCAGGCTCATTCGGTTGAATTACAGAAAAAATTAGAGGAAACTAAAGAGGAATTACTGGAATTTGCAATAACTGAGATACGGAGCAGACTCTTTAGTTCCTCAAAGGAAATAATTGTTCCATTTAAACTAAATATTATTCCTGCAAAAACAATTATAACTATTCCAATCAAAGGAGATAAGAAAAAATTGCTAGACCTCTCTGAAAGAAATGCAAAATATTTTTTACTTGAACGCAAAAAACAAAAGGCAAATATTTCACCTGAAAAATCAATCTCACGTGTATTAAATACTTTGAAAGTTGACCTGAGAATGACAGAAATCCCATACCATATCGAATGCTTCGATAACAGCAATATTCAGGGTTCTGATCCTGTGGCATCTTGTGTGGTTTTTATCAATGCAAAACCTGTCAAAAAAGAATATCGACATTATAATATTAAACTTGCAAAAGGCCAAGACGATTTTGCTTCAATGGGGGAAATCGTGTCAAGACGATATACCAGGACTATCGAAGAAAAAAATAACCTTCCGCAATTAATTGTAATCGACGGAGGGAAAGGGCAGTTAAATGCAGCAGTCGAAAGTTTGGAAAAATTAAATATCAGAGGAAAAATTGCAATTATTGGTATAGCAAAACGTTTGGAAGAAATATATTTTCCTGATGATCCCGTTCCTCTCTATATTGATAAAAATTCTGAATCCTTAAAAATAATTCAAAAAATAAGAAATGAAGCTCATAGATTTGGAGTTAGTTTTCATCGACAGAAAAGATCTGGTTCGATGATGAAATCTGAATTAAATTCCTTACCGGGATTTGGAAGTAAAACAATACTGAAAATCTGGACAAAGTTTACTTCTCTTGATGAAATGAAAAATGCATCTATGAATGAGTTTGAAGAAATTTTAGGTAAAAGGAAAGCAATTATCCTCAAATCTTATCTTAATACAATAAAAACTAATATAGATTAAAAGAAAAACTAATTGCTGTATAAGTGTTGTAATATATCTGATTAACAGCAACTTAGATCCATTTTATTTAAAAGTTAAGCGAGTTAGAAGCGAATAATTGAGTATCTCTCATGGATAGGGCTTGAATTTTAACGCGTGAATGCTATGTTTTTCTTTTTGTTGTATATTCCACAAGATCAATGAGTGATTTTTTATAAATATTGTCAGGGAAAAACTCTATTTTGGAAATAGCCATCTTTTTATATTCTTCCATTTTATTCTCAGCAAAATTCAATCCACCGAATTTTTTTACAAATTCAATAACCTCAGTAACTTTTTCAGTATTCCGGTTATGATGTCTTATTAAGGAAATTATTCTTCGTTTTTCAGTCCTTGAAGATCTATTTAATGCATAAATCAATGGTAAAGTCATCTTTTTTTCCTTTATATCATTGGCCGATGGCTTACCTGTTAATCCGCTTTTTTCGTAATCAAATAGATCATCCTTTAACTGAAATGCAATACCAGCCAATTCTCCAAACTCTTTCATTATTTGAACATGTTCAGCATTCGCACCTGCCGACTTCGCTCCACAAGCTGTACATGCTGCAATCAAAGCTGCAGTTTTTTTTCTGATGATTGTAAAATATTCATCCATCGTAATGTCGAGCTTACGAACCTTTTGAATCTGAAATAACTCTCCTTCAGTCATTTCACGTACTCCTTCTGAAACTAATTCAAGCAAAGCATACTCTTTACGCTCTATTGATAAAAGTAATCCTTTGGATAAAAGATAATCACCAACCAGAACAGCAATCTTAGATTTCCATAAAGCATTAAGGGAAAAAAATCCCCTTCTTTCATAGGACTCATCCACAACATCATCGTGTATAAGGGAGGCCGTATGAAGCAATTCAATTAAAGACGCAGCTGTATAACTGGAGTAACCAATTTCACCAAACATCTTAGCCGTTAGTAATACAAATGCTGGACGAATCTGTTTTCCTTTTCTTCGTAAAATGTAGTTTGTAATTATATTCAGTAGCGGAATCTTGCTCTTGAGAGCATCCTTAAAATGTTCCTCGAACTCCTTTAATTCAGCTTTTATTGGTTCTCTTATAAGGTCTAAATCACTCATACCTTGCTTCTTTAATCCAAAGGTAATATTCCTGCTTAAATTTACTACAGTCATTAACTCAAACAACCTAAAAATATCCTTATCTAATCTTATTATTAATTTTAATCTGATTGTTTTCCTGAAATTATCCAAATTTGCAAAATTTTCTAAGCTGACATAGGATGTTCACAAAATAAACATAATTTTCTGTCACAATATATTTATATATTTGTATTTGTTAATGAAAACAATATCTTAAATACATTTAATTGAATAAAATAATATGACTATTACAGAACTCACCCCTGAACAACTTGAGAAAGCTGCAAATATGCTGAAAGCAATCGCACATCCCATGAGACTCGCTATTTTGAATTTTCTTGACGAAGGAAAAAAGTTGACAGTTACTGAATTACATGGCTTGTTAAATATTGAGCAATCAACAACCTCTCATCATCTTGGAATACTCAAGGATAAAGGTGTCCTTGGCTCTGTTCGGGATGGTAAAAATACATATTATTTCTTAAAACATGATAATCTTACAAGCATTGTCGATTGCGTTAGTAAATGTGCATGTAATTAATATTTAATTGAATAGCTTTTAATCTGAAGGTTGATTGAATTTATATCATAATTACTATTATCTTAATAAATTGTAAATCAAATAGTAAAAATAATTTCAGCCTTATATATGGCATTAATGTTGGTTGAAATAAATATTAGTCATCTGAAAATATGTTCATCTTCATTTTTAAATGAAAAAAATTAGACTAACAAAACAATTTAACTTTGAAATGGCTCATGCTCTTTGGAATTACAATGGGTCTTGCAGAAATGTACACGGTCATTCATATACCTTATTTGTGACAATTATCGGAGAGCCAGAATCGGGGATGAATAATCCTAAAAATGGTATGGTGGTGGATTTCTCAGATATCAAAAAATGGGTTAAATCACAAATCATTGATGACCTTGATCATAGTTTCATTGTGTCCGCTGATGCAGATATCAAAAATTTAAAACGGGTAACCCAAATGTTTGAAAAACTAAAAATAGTGGATTTTCAACCTACTTGTGAAAATCTTTTACTGTATATGGTCAACATTATTAATCAGGAGCTACCTCCTCATATAAATCTGTATTCACTGAAACTATGCGAAACTCCAACTTCATTTGCAGAATGGTTTGCAATCGATCAGGTATAACAGATTAATTAAGAAAGTACAACAATTAATAATCTCTAACAGCTTAAAAATTAAAAAAATTAGAATTTCAAAAGTGCCTGTTAATTTTAACACGAGTGCCTGCGAGCGAATAAAATAGGATAAAAAGGATTTTTCTAACAAATATTTACTATAGTAAAAATTTCCACTGTGTAAATAATTACCTGGTTTAATGATAAGATTTGATGATGCAAATTTTTTAATATTTCAGTAATTGAATCACCATATCAAGAAATAAAAAAGGAAATAATCATTTAACCTTAAAATGGATGACCTCGAGTAAAAAGTTGTTTCTTCTGGATGCTTATGCTTTGATATTCAGGGCTTATTATGCTTTTATTAACAATCCGATGAAAAACTCTAAAGGGGTTAATACTTCAACAACATTCGGTTTTACTCTTGCTTTGGATGATGTACTAAGAAACCAAAAACCCTCTCATATTGCTGTAGTATTTGACCCGCCAACACCAACTTTCCGACATGAATTATTTCATGAATATAAAGCGAATAGGGATGAAACCCCGGAAGATATAAAATTATCAGTACCGTTTATTAAAAAAATAATTGAAGCATATAAAATTCCGGTCGTTGAAATACCTGGGTTTGAGGCAGATGATGTGATAGGTACGCTAGCTAAACAAGCAGAAAAAAAGGGATTTGATGTTTTCATGATGACCCCTGATAAAGATTTTGCACAACTTGTTTCTGAGAATATAAAGATCTATAAACCAAGACGTTCTGGCAATGATGCCGAAGTTTGGGGCCTCAATGAGGTATTACAAAATTTCAGTATAAATAACCCCTTACAAGTAATTGACATTCTTGCACTTTGGGGAGATACTTCTGATAATGTTCCTGGTATTCCTGGTATAGGCGAAAAAACTGCAAAGAAAATTATAAATGAATATGGTAATCTTGATAATGTTTATGAAAATATACAGAACTTCAAAGGAAAACAAAAAGAAAACCTGGTGACATTCAGAAATCAGGCATTCCTTTCACGAAACCTGGTTACAATCCGTCTAGACGTTCCTGTTTTATTTGATCCGGATAGGTACCTTACCGAAGAGATTGATAATGATAAAATAAAGGAAGTTTTTACAGAACTTGAATTTAAAGCATTATTAAACAGAATTAGCAAAGCAAAGGAACCTCAAATTTCAGAACAACCACAGCAAGGAGACCTTTTTAATGGATTTCAATCTACAAAAACCTCTTTTACACATTTAAACAGCATTTCAACTATTAAGAAAAATTATATGCTGATTAATAATCAAGAGGATCTTGAAAAATTAATCTTTAATCTACAAAAAGCTTCATATTTTGCTTTCGATACTGAAACAACAGATCTCGAAATTCACTCTGCAAACCTGGTTGGAATGTCATTTTCAATGAAACCAGATCAGGGATATTATGTTCCTGTATCTCAGGATTATCCAACAGCAGAGAAATTAATTTTGTCGTTTAAAAAAGTTTTTGAAAATGACCAGATTTTGAAAATCGGACAGAATCTGAAATTCGATATCAGGATGCTTAGAAAATATGGTATTCATGTCAAAGGGGAACTTTTTGATACTATGATAGCTCATTACCTTCTGGAACCGGAACAACGTCATAATCTAAATTATCTATCTGAAACATATCTTTTTTACATTCCAGTGAAAATAGAAGAGCTTATTGGAGAAAAAGGTAAAAATCAGGATAATATGTTGAATGTTCCCCTTGAAAAAATAAAAGACTATGCCGCTGAAGATGCCGATCTAGCGCTTCAGTTAAATATAATTCTTAAAGAAAAACTAAAAAATTCTGGATTAGAACCCTTGGCAGAAGAAATTGAAATGCCTCTTATATATGTTTTAGCAGATATGGAGCATGAGGGAATAAAAATGGACTCAGAATCTTTAGATGAATTTCGTAAAGATCTTGTTTTAGATATTATTAAATCTGAAGAAAAAATTTACCAACTTGCTGGAATTGAATTTAATATATCATCTCCAAAACAACTGGGGGAAGTACTTTTTGAAAAACTTAAAATTGATGAAAAGGCTAAAAAAACAAAAACTAAACAATTTTCTACTTCCGAAGAAGTTCTCTCAAAACTTGAAGGAAACCATGAAATCGTGTCTGAAGTATTACATTATCGCTCACTTAAAAAGCTTCTTTCAACCTATGTGGATGCTTTGCCTAAACTGATAAATCATAACACAGGTAAAATACATACTTCGTTTAATCAAACTATTGCAGCAACAGGACGACTTAGTTCGAATAATCCTAACCTACAAAATATCCCTATACGTGAGCAAAGAGGAAGGGAAATTCGAAAAGCATTTATTCCCCAAAAAAATGGAAACATCTTTCTTTCCGCCGACTATTCTCAAATCGAACTAAGACTTATGGCTCACTTCAGCGGGGATAAGAATATGATTGAAGCATTCAATAATAACGAGGATATTCATAATGCGACTGCAGCAAGAATTTATAAAATAAATAATCAAGACGTAACTCGTGAAATGAGGAATCAGGCAAAAACTGCCAACTTCGGAATCATTTATGGGATTTCTGCATTTGGACTCTCACAGAGGTTAAATATTCCCAGGCAAGATGCTAAAGATTTGATTGATAATTATTTTCGGACATTTCCGGGGGTGAAGCTATACATGGATAATTGTATTGAAAATGCGCGTAAAACCGGTTTTGTTCAAACAATGATGGGGAGAAAACGTTATTTACCGGATATTCTTTCAAAAAATGCAATGGTAAGAGGTGTCGCTGAACGGAATGCTATTAATGCACCTATTCAGGGATCAGCCGCTGATATAATAAAATTGGCCATGATAAGAATCCATCACCGTATGGAGGATTTACAAATGCAAAGCAAAATGATTCTTCAGGTTCATGATGAGTTAGTTTTCGATGCTAATCAGAAGGAATTAGAAAATCTGAAAAACATTGTTATAAATGAAATGCAATTAGCAGTAAAATTAAAAGTTCCATTAATCGTTGACATTGGAACTGGTAAAAACTGGTACGAAGCACATTAATTACCTTCGAGTAACTATTAATACACTACTGAATAACTATTTCCCAAACATAAATTCCATTCATCAACCCAAATTCCAATGGTACTCAATATTCATCTTGCAGGTATAGCTCGAGATCTTTCAGGTAAAGAATCTATTGCCATCGAAACGAATCATACAGATAAACTTAACGATGTACTTGAAAAAGCAATCCCGGATCTGAAAAGTTATTATTATGCTATTTCAATTAATGGGAAGCTTAGTACTGATTATTCATCTTTGCGAAATGAAGATGAAATACTTGTTTTTTCTCCTGTTGCAGGAGGTTAATTGGGAACAACATTTGTATCAGGATTCAATAATCCCGTGAATAATGCTGGATGGGTTAATATATCGTTTGCTTTATTAATAATCTGATCATCATCTATCTGTATACTTATTCTGCCTCGTTGATAAAAATACCGACTTGCAATTTCTTCATTAATGAGCTCCTCTATTTCTTTCCTGTATTTATCTATTTCTTTACCGATATCATGGCTAAGTTCGGATTCAAGTTCTGAAAATTCTTGTGAAGCTTGAGTGTAGACCTTTTCACGTTTTGCAGTTTCAATTAGCTTTTTCAACTCCGCTTCACTCTCAGTTTCATAATGAAAATCTTTATCAATTACAAAATCTTTAAATTTTTCAAACTCTGCATTACCAATATTAAATCCCTTTAAATCAGGTTTTTGTGGATTTCTTGTCACATATTCACTTGCAAAATCAAAAATTAAATAATTTGCATAAAGATTAAAAGTTAGACTGCTGTAATTATCTGAAGAATCTGTAACATCAGGTGTAATCCCACCTCCGTCATATACTTTTCTATTATTTTTAGTTCGGTATTCTGTTATTAGTGAATCTGGTATGTATCCAACACTTCCATCTGCATTTCGATGAGTATAATCCAAAGCTTGAATACACCTACCACTTGGAATATAATATTTTGCAGTTGTAACTTTAAGCTGTGTATTGTATTTTAATTTCCGTGTTGTCTGAACTAGACCTTTCCCGTAAGTTCTTTGTCCAAGAATAACAGCGCGGTCTACATCCTGTAATGCCCCGGCAACAATCTCTGCTGCAGATGCTGACCCCCTGTTAACCAGGACAACAATTGGAATTTTAGTATCAATAGGTTCTGCAGTAGTGGAGTAATCCTGGTCCCACTGACTGAATTTACCTTTTGTGCTTACAATTAATTGTCCTTTGTCAATGAAAATGTTACATACCCTTACAGCTTCAATTAATAATCCTCCGGGATTCCCTCTTAAATCAAGAATAAGTTTGTCAATCCCATATTGCTTTTTTAAATCAAGAAATGCATCCTTGACCTCTTTACCTGCATCTATCGTAAAATTTGAAAGTCTTATATAACCTGTTTTATCATTTATAACTCCTGAATATGCAACATTATTGATTTTAATCTGTTCACGAGTTAATTTTATTTTTCGGTTATTTTGTTCCCCGATTCGCTTGATTATTAGTGTTACATCTGTTTCGGGTACACCTTTTAATTTTTCGCTTACTTCATTCAGTGGCTTACCTTTAGTGTTATAACCATCAATGCTGATGATTTCATCACCTGCAATTAGACCAGCCTTTGCTGCCGGAAATCCTTCATATGGATCAGAAATAATGGCATAATTTTCTCCTGACCGGATAAGTGCACCAATTCCGCCATATTTACCGGTTGTCATAAAATCATAATTATCCATCTCCGATTCCGGGATGTAAACTGTATATGGGTCCAGAGAATTTAACATCGAATTAATACCTGTCTCAACAAGCTTCTGAGGATTGGTATCATCTACATAATATAAATTTAATTCTCTGAATAGAGTATAAAATATATCCAGATTCTTTACCAGTTCAAAGTCACTATTTTTGACCTGAATAAATCCGAATGAAAATAATATAATCAGTCCAGATATAATTAAAACCTTGATTCTAAAAGACTTTTTCTTCATTAATGATGTTTTTGATAATCCATCCAAAGATAATGCAAATTTTTTCTGCCCTTTGAAATTTTAATTTATTTTAACAAATGGTCCTGTAAAATCCGGATAAGATTGTTATTAGCAATTATCTAGTGAATGAAGGGTGAGCTTCAAAAATCGTGTCGATTTTCTTGACCTTAATGGGGAAAGGGAGGTAAAACTTTACCCTGATTTATTAACTTAATTTAAAATCAAAAGATGCTCATGAGAGTAGGAATATGAGATGTTGCATAATATTTTATGCACACACCAATGATAATTAAATAATAAAATTTATATATAGCTTATATTTTTTGTAGCTATTTTATTTAATTTCATATATAATCAAAAGAATTTTAATTAGTTAGCGTCAATTACTTTTTAAAATAATATAATTTAGACATGAATGAAGCAGTAATTTTTTTTATTGTAACCTATTTAAAAGTTTTGTTGTTCAATTTCAATTAATTTAGAGGAAAGTAAAATTTCCTCATTATTATATTCTACATTACCTTTAACCAAAATTCTTGTATTGAATGAAAACATATAAAAAATATTTCAAGATAAAAGCCAGACCTGATGAAGTTTATAACGCTCTGGTAAATCCTTTCGCTGTTGAACTTTGGACCGGAAATAAAGCTATAATGGAAGAAAAAGAAAATACATTGTTTTCACTTTTTGACGGAGATATAACTGGAATAAATCTTGAATTCATTCATAACCACAAAGTTGTTCAGGAATGGTTTTTTGGTGAACAACACGAAAAGTCTATTGTAACAATTATTCTTACCCCTTCCGGCACAACCACTAAAATCGAGCTTATTCATACAAATATACCTGATGAAGCTTTTAATGAGATTAAATTTGGTTGGGAGAATTATTACTTCGGGGGTCTGAGGGACTTTTTCCATCACTAAATTCAGGGTATATTTTCTTCGCAATGGTGAAGAATTCCATTGATAAAACTATTGTGAATTTTGAAATAATGATTAATTAAAAAATATAGTCCTCAACTGTTAATAATTCAACTAATGAGTAAATTTTTGGTAACTACAATATTTATTTGTCTCCAATCCCTGTTCAATATATTAATACTTTCGTGTGCCTTTTCTGGTGAACAAAAAGAGATTGTTTATTCTATTTCACATATAAATACTGGCAAAATAGATTTTAATCTGTTCAAGTGTGATGATGAATCTGATGTGACATCTCTTTATCCAAATGACCTGAATAAAATTCCTGATAAAAATGATATTTATGCTGAATTTAAAGCTGCATGGACAACAGATAAATTAATAATCTTTTGTAAGGTAAATGATGATATTTTGTATTCAGACACTTTGAAGCCAAGGAATAGTGATGCATTGGAAATTTTTCTTAGTTCTTTCCGGGGTAGTTCAGATGTTATTCAAATGACGGTTATTTCTGTCAATAATCCTGATTCTGCATTTACTTATATTAATACACAAAATTACCGCACGACCAGTTCTTTCAGGAATATTCCTGTGAACGCTTCTGCGGATTCTAAAAGAATAGGAAATACAACGTATTATTTAATATCAATCCCCTGGAAGTCGCTTGGAAAAATTCCAAAATTCGGGACAAAAATTGCTATGCAAATTTATGTAAATGATGTTGACAAAAAAGCAAACATGCTGAAAAACCAACTTAGATGGTATCCAAATGGTTATAGTTACTATAATTCATTCTCTATGTATGAGCTCGAGTGCAAGGAAAAAGCTAGTGCCTTTCCAAAAGTAATTTCAAATTCTTATATAAAAGATAATGAATATTTAATAATAACTATTTATAGTAATACTTTAGAAGAACAAAAAATTCTGATTAAAAATAATTACAGGACATTTTTATCAACTGAATCCATTAATTCTTTTCCTTTTACAGTTAGTTTTCCACTTGAGGATATAAATGCAGATAGGGACACAGTTTTTATATATGTCAATAATAAACTAATCTCAGTAAACGATCTTTTTCTTATACCAAGAGTATATGAAAAAGTTAAAAGTCCTGGTCTTTTCGAAAAGGAAATAAGATTTTTTGAAGCGCAAGACAAACTTTCTTTTCCACCTGTAAATGCCATATTGTTTATCGGAAGTTCAAGTATCAGGAGATGGTTTAGTTTAAAAGATTATTTTCCAGATTCAGATATTATCCATAGGGGTTTTGGTGGTTCTACCGCTGATGATGCATTGTTGTATGTTGACCGGATAGTTTTACCCTATAAGCCTTCTAAAATAGTTTATTATGAAGGAGATAACGATATAGGCCAGGGTTTTTCAACGAATAAGATAACCGAGAATATAGAAAGATTTATTACCAGGGTTAATAAAGACCTTCCGGCCACTGAAATATTTATAATCAGCCCAAAACCAAGCATTGCCAGACGCCAGTTGTGGAATAAATTTGTTCAGCTTAATTCGGAATTAAAAAAATTATGCGATAAATATTATTTCGTTTCGTTTATTGATGTCGCATCACCTATGTTTGATGAAAATGGAATGCTGAGAAATGATATTTTTGTGGATGATAGCTTACACTTGAATGAAAAGGGATACGAAATTTGGGGACAAACAATCAGAAGGGAAATAAAGTTGAATTAAGAGTACACATTTCGAACCCATCGTATTCATTTGAGTTTTATTTAAAGAAAAAGTGTAAATCGAACAATAGCTACAATTATCCTTTTTAAGCTCTAACTTAAAACAGAATACGTAGAAACAATAAAAAAATTTTTCAATATTCATCGATATCCTACCTCTATATCCAACATATAATAAAATTAAGTTGCAGGATATCAAAGAACTCAAAAATGATTACTGGCTGATTTTCACCAGGAGACAATAATAACATCACTTTGAGTATATTCAATTAATGATTAATATCAATATACACAGGACAATGATCCGAATGTACTATTTCATTATATATTCCGGCATTTATAAGCTTAGATTTCAAAGACTCCGAAATTAAATGATAATCAATCCTCCAGCCAAGATTTTTAACTCTGGAATTTGCCCGGTAACTCCACCAGGAATATTGCTCAGGTTGCTTATTTTTTACCCTGAATGAATCCACAAATCCAATCTGCAGAAACGAATCAAACCATGCTCTT
>CAZKMG010000016.1:21128-22501 GCA_964553465.1 uncultured Bacteroidaceae bacterium | reverse complement strand
TATCTTGCGGCAGCCATCTGGTGTTGACCGACATCACTCACAAGGATTGCTTCTCCTCTGGTTTTTTGTGAAATAATATGGATCACTTCACCCATCCGTATTCCTCCTTTTTTTGGATAACAGTCTCTTTCAATAACCTTTTCGAATTCATATTCCGCCAATTTATTAAAAGATTCAAGCCACTCTGTGTGTGATTTTGAGGAAACAAGACGGGTTAAGGCTAGAAGGGCTTGTTTTGCATCCGCAATAATTGATACATCTGCTTTGACATTTTTATCAATCTCGGCTCGATCGATGTCAATATGTATTTTTTTTGCTTGTGGTGCATATGTTTTTAAATTACCAGTTACTCTGTCATCAAAACGCATACCAATAGCAATCAATAGATCGCAGGAATTTGTATTAATGTTTGGTGCATAATTTCCATGCATACCTAACATTCCTGTAAAAAGTGAATGGTCAGAGGGGAAAGCGGAAAGTCCTAATAGCGTACTTGCAACAGGAATTCCAGTTTTTTCAACAAATGCACGAAATTCTTCCTGTGCACATGAAAGCAACACTCCCTGTCCAACAAGTACAAAAGGCTTTTTAGCTTCGTTAATTAATGTTGCAGCTTGTTTAATAGATTCCTTATCAAGTTTGGGGATCGGAGTATAACTCCTGATCTGGGTCATTTTTTTATATTCATAATCCAGCTCTCCAAATTGAGCATCTTTTGTGATGTCGAGTAATACAGGGCCGGGACGTCCAGTCGATGCAATAAAGAAGGCTTTCGCTATGGCTTCAGGTATTTCTTCAGGTCTTGTAATCTGGTAATTCCATTTTGTTACTGGCATGGAAATACTAACGATGTCGGTTTCCTGGAATGCATCTGTTCCGAGAAGGCCTGATACGACCTGTCCTGTTATACATACAAGTGGGGTTGAATCTAGCAGGGCATCAGCAAGTCCTGTGATCAGATTAGTGGCCCCGGGGCCAGATGTTGCAATGACTACCCCGGCTTTTTTTGAAATGCGGGCATATCCCTGGGCAGCGTGAATTGCCCCCTGCTCATGCCGAACCATCACATGTTGTAACTGAGCTTTATAATCGTAAAAAACATCATATAATGGCATGATTGCACCGCCAATATATCCAAACATCAATGTTGTTCCCTCCTCAATAAGTGAACGTGCAATAGCCTCAGCACCAGTGATCCGTACCTTTGCGGACTTACCTTTCTGAGTTCTGCTTTTTGTTTGAGTATCCATAATTAGTATAATTAAATTATTTTCTTATTTTAACATCCTGACCGCACCCTTATCAGCTGATGTTACCATACTTGCATATGCCTGCAAAGCTTTTGAAATATATCTTTCACGACCGGAAGGCTT
>CAZKMG010000016.1:20461-21118 GCA_964553465.1 uncultured Bacteroidaceae bacterium | reverse complement strand
AGGCCATTACACCCCTGGCTTCCTCTTCGGCTTTCCTTTTCTCAAGTTCAGCTGAAGAAATCAAAACATTTATTTTTCTTTGAGGAATAGAAATTTCTATGATATCACCATTTCGGACCAGTCCAAGTTCCCCCTTCTCAGCTGCTTCTGGCGAAATATGTCCGATTGAAAGTCCAGAGGTTCCACCCGAAAACCTTCCATCGGTTATCAGTGCACATTTTTCGCCTAATTTTTTTGCCTTAATATATGAAGTTGGATATAACATCTCCTGCATTCCTGGTCCTCCTTTTGGACCTTCATAATTGATTACGACAACATCGCCTTCTTTTACTTCATTGTTTAATATTCCATCACATGCTGATTCCTGGGAAGAGTAAACGCGGGCAATGCCTTTGAAATTTAAAATTTCCTTTTTTACACCTGCAGTTTTAACAACACATCCATTTCTGGCAATATTACCAAATAATACAGCAAGGCCTCCATCTTTGCTATATGCATGTTCTATATCTCGGATGCATCCTTTCTCGCGATCAGTATCAAGAGTTTTAAACATTGCATTCTGGGAGCCCATTGATATATTTTTGTAACCTCCTGGAGCAGCGCTAAATAAAGTTGATGCTTCGGTTGAAGGATTCTTACCATTAATAGCATATTTGG
>CAZKMG010000016.1:0-20451 GCA_964553465.1 uncultured Bacteroidaceae bacterium | reverse complement strand
TTAAAACTTTATCGTGCAATAATCCAGCTCGATGAAGCTCATTCATAATACCAAGAATTCCTCCGGCACGATGAACATCTTCAACATGAAAAGAGCTACTGGGGGCTACTTTACAGAGAACAGGGGTATGTCCAGAAAGACGGTCTATATCCTGCATAGTAAAATTAACTTGAGCCTCATAAGCAATAGCAAGAATATGCAAAACAGTGTTGGTTGAGCCTCCCATGGCAATATCAAGAGTCATAGCATTTTCAAATGTCTCTTTAGTTGCAATAGATCGGGGAAGAACACTTTCATCACTTTCATTATAATATTTATTGACGTTCCGTATCAGTACATCCGTTGCCTGTGTAAAAAGTTCTGTTCTGAATTTGTGTGTAGCAAGGATCGTCCCGTTACCGGGAAGGGCAAGACCGATGGCTTCATTTAAACAATTCATGGAGTTTGCAGTAAACATCCCGGAGCAGGATCCGCAGGTTGGACAAGCAATTTTTTCAATAATTGAAAGCTCTTTGTCACTCACTGCTGAATCTCCAGCCATAACCATTGCATCTACCAGATCATATTTTTTTCCACCTGTCTCACCTGCCTCCATCGGCCCTCCTGAAACAAAAATAGTTGGAAGGTTAAGTCTCATAGCTGCCATCAGCATACCCGGAGTTATTTTGTCGCAATTACTAATGCAGAATAGCGCATCAACTTTATGTGCATTAGCCATATATTCCACACTGTCAGCAATCAAATCACGAGAGGGGAGGGAATATAGCATTCCATCATGACCCATGGCAATCCCATCATCAATAGCAATAGTGTTGAACTCAGCAGCAAAATATCCCCTGGCTTCAAACATTTTTTTAACTTTCTGCCCAATGTCATGAAGATGAGTATGCCCGGGAACAAATTGAGTAAATGAATTTACTATGGCAATAATTGGTTTTCCAAAATGTTCTTCTTTCATTCCGTTAGCACGCCACAAGCTTCTTGCTCCGGTCATCCTTCGACCTTTGGTTGTTGTATCGCTATTTAAAGGTATCATCATCTAAATTTATTGCAAATAAAAAACCACCCTCTTTATCTGAGAATGGTCTGCATGTTTAATATTTTTTTACCATACCATTCTCATCTCACGGATAAAACGACCACGAGGACGAGAATTAAATTGCAGATATGGTTAATATTACTATTCATAATAATAATGCAAATATATTTATCCTTTTTTAAAACAAAAAGAAATCGGTGTTAAAAAATATAAATTTTTTATGCAAAACGTATTTTTATTAAATTTAGTTTCAATTTGACATGAGATGTCAATAAAGATGCCAAATGTATTACGAATTGATAATTTTTACAATTTTTATTTAAATATGGGTGGTTATACAGGAACTAATTGTAAAAAAAGAGGGCAAGCTACTTATATCGCACCGCTACAACCACCTACCCTTGCTGCCTTCCGGCCCTGGGGGGATTCAGTAGGAGCTGGTCGTATAAGACTTGCCCATACTAACAAAAGTAATACTTTTTATGGTTCAGTCAAAATTAAAATATCTGCTTTGCAGTTCTTATTGTATCAAAAACCTATATTTGTTAAAAATCTTGCAAAATGACAAAAAATACTTTTAAAAATGTAATTGAACCCAGCCTGATTTATGGGGGAATAATCGGGGGAGTAATTATTCTGCATTCAGCCATCCTTCAGATCATGAATGCCACGTTTTCAACTTATGGTCAGATCATGGCATATGTCCTGCCCATTGGCCTTCTTATTTTTACTTTGCATAGTTACAGAAAAGAGTATCTCGGAGGAATAATATCCTATCAAAAAGGACTTGGAATGGGGGTTATGTTTAGTGTAGTATATGCCATACTTGCCACAGCTTATTTAATTGTTTTGATAAAATTTATCGATCCTCATTACCTTGAGTTAGTTTCACAAATGGCTGAGGAAAAAATGCTAAACAAAGGGATGGATGATGCAGTTATTGAAAAAGCTATGGAGATGACTGAAAAATTCAGGACCCTGGGTTTTATGGCCATAGCAGGATTTTTAGGAGCGATTTTTATGGGAACTATTTATAGTGCTATAATTATGATTTTCCTTAAGAAAGATCCCGAAGACCCGTTTGCTTCGGTTGTAGAATAAAATCTTTCCCTCATTACTTCATCCTTTAATTTTCATCCCATGGATGTTTCAATAATTATTCCGCTTTTTAATGAAGAAGAATCTCTGCCCGAACTTATAGCTTGGATTGATAAAGTATGTCAGGAAAATCTTATTGACTATGAGGCTTTATTAATCGATGATGGGAGCAGTGATAAATCATGGGAGGTAATTTCCAGACTTGCCAAAGAAAACAAACAGGTAAAGGGTATTAAATTCAGACGTAATTATGGAAAGTCTGCTGCTTTACATGTTGGTTTTCAAGAATGTAGGGGAGATGTAGTAATTACAATGGATGCAGATTTACAGGATAGCCCTGATGAAATCCCCGGTTTATTAAAAATGATAAAGGATGAAGGATATGATCTTGTCTCTGGCTGGAAAAAGCGCAGACATGACCCAATATCTAAAACTATTCCTTCAAGGTTCTATAACTGGACCGCCAGAATAGTTTCAGGAATAAAACTTCATGATTTTAATTGTGGACTTAAAGCATATCGTAGTCTTGTTGTCAAAGCGATCGAGGTTTATGGAGAAATGCACCGGTACATTCCCGTTATTGTAAAAAAAGCAGGATTCACGAAGATTGGTGAAAAGGTTGTCCAGCATCGCAAAAGAAAATACGGTGTAACAAAATTCGGGATCGAAAGATTTATAAATGGATTTTTAGACCTGCTTACTATTAGCTTCATAGCCAGGTTTGGAAAACGTCCAATGCACCTCTTCGGTTCCCTTGGAACAATAATGTTCCTTATCGGTTTTATCGCAGCGGGCTGGCTTGGGGTGCAAAAAATTATCAATCTTCATAAAGGTATACGCACTATATTGATTGCAGATAGTCCCTATTTTTATCTTTCAATTACTGCTATGATAATTGGAACACAATTGTTTGTTGCCGGCTTCCTTGGTGAACTTATTTCAAGAAGTTCATCTGACAGAAATGTATATCAGATCGAGGAAGAAATAAACTTTAAAAGTTGAAAATAATCAGTATAGGTCCAGCCCATCCTTATCGCGGAGGAATTGCAATGTTTAATGAATCCTTTGCGTTAACATGTAAATCAATTGGTCATGAAATAGAAATAGTGTCATTTAAATATTTGTATCCTTCATTTATTTTCCCTGGTAAATCTCAGTTTTCTGAAAAGGTGGAACCCAGGCAGATAATTATTCATTCACTTATTCATTCTCTTAATCCTTTTAATTGGGCTAAGATTGCACGTTGGATAGCCAGTCGTGATCCCGATTTCGTGGTGATCCATTACTGGATGCCATTTTTTGCACCGTCAATGGGTACCATAGCAAGGAAAATCCGCAAAACAACAAATACCAGGATAATTGCAGTTACTCATAACCTCATTCCTCATGAAAAGCAACCCGGGTCAAAAATCCTTACACGCTTCTTTCTGAAATCCATTGATGGCATTGTGGCATTATCGTCTTCAGTAATAATAGATTACGATAATTTCAAGGTTCCAGGAAAAGCTATTAAACTTTTTCATCCTATTTATAATATGTATGGTGAAAAACTATCCAGAAAAGAATCCCTTGAATTCCTCAGACTTGATCCAAGCAGGAAATATCTTCTTTTTTTTGGGATGATCCGCAAATATAAAGGCCTTGAGTTATTAATCAATGCATTTTCATTGGTTCTAAATAAAGAATTAATTCTGATTGTTGCCGGGGAATTTTATGAAAACAAAGACTACTATCTTCAGGTAGCTCGCAACCTGGGAGTTCTTAACCGTATCATTTTTACAGACAGGTATATCCCTGATGAAGAAGTTAAATATTACTTTTCTGTTGCTGAAACAGTTGTTCAGCCGTATCTTTCAGCCACTCAGAGCGGAGTTACACAAATTGCATACCAGTTTGACTGCCCCATGGTAGTGACTAATGTCGGGGGACTACCAGAAATCGTGACAGATGGTAAAACAGGATTTATTTGTAACCAAAATGCGGTGGATATTTCTGCAGCAATTGAAAAATCTCTTGATCCGGATATTCACTCAAGCCTGGTCAAAGGTGTAATAGAAGAGAAACATCGCTTTTCCTGGGTAGGTTTTGTTGAAAGTATGATCGCTTCTTTTATATAATATGTATACATTAATTACTTTTCAATTTAATAATTTTATTCTTGATTAAAATAACAATACTGTTTATCTTCAAAATTAATTTTTATACTTAAAAAGAATACCTATGAAAAGAATAAAGCTGAGCATTTTAACCTGCATAATGGCATATTTCATCATTTCATGCAGTACAAAACCAAAAACTGATGCACTTTCTTTATATAGAGAGTTGGACAAGAGTGATATAGCTAATACTTTAAGGAAACAGGAACAAAAGGATGGGTGGTTATTACTATTTGATGGAAAATCAACAACAGGCTGGCATGGATATAATATGAGTGGATTTCCGGAAAGCTGGATTATTGAGGATGGATGTTTTACCATGACCACAGAAGGGGGAGGGGAATCCAAGGATATTATTACCGACAAAATATATCGCAATTTTGCTTTTAATATTGACTTTAAACTTACACAGGGTGCAAATAGTGGAATAATATTTCAGGTTGCTGAAGATACCATGTACAAATATCCTTATGAAACTGGTCCGGAATTTCAGGTAATTGACCATATTACTTACCCAGGTACTTTGGAAGACTGGCAGACCTGTGGAGCCAATTATGCCATGTACCCTCCTAAATCAAAGCCATATAAACCTGTAGGCGAGTGGAATAATATTTTTATAGTTGTGAATGGAAACCATGTTACCCAAATGCTAAACGGAGAAATTGTTGTTGAATATGAGAAAAATTCCGAAGAATGGATAAAATTACGGAATAGCGGCAAGTGGGCGGATTACCCGGATTACGGAAAATATGATGAAGGACATATATCGCTTCAAAATCATGGATCTAAAGTCTGGTACAGGAATATTAAGATAAAAGAGCTATAGGCCTTTAAAATCAAGGAAATAATTTGCTGGAAGTAATTATACGTCCTCATTGCTTCAACTTGTTAGCCATTTTTTAGAATAGCTTAGATTTTAGACGAATTAAGAATCAGACGGTATTTATTTCTTTCTTCAATAGCCTGAAAACATACCTGTCAATTTGAAAGGTAAATATGTCTTCATTCTGTTCTGTAACAGAAATCCAGCGGAAAGATTGAGTTCCGTTTTTTTTACTATTAAAATCAAATGCTTTGTCAGAAATCCTAAACCTGGGTTTTTCAGTTAGCCTGATCTTATAATAGATGCTAATCAATTGATGATCTTTAAAAAATAATGCTTTCTGAAAAAATCCAGTAGTATAAAAGTGGGAAATGATTTCAATGTTCTGCTCAAATTCTTCAAGTCCCTCCCGTTTAATGCAGTCTTCGGGCCCCTCTCCAAATTGCAAACCACCACCTGGGAATTTGGTCATATATGTATTAAACACATATTCATCACTTACAAGCACTTCTTTTTTATCATTTAAAATAATACCGTAAACCCTGATATTGAAATGTTTAATATCATCTCTTATCATAATTTATTCTTCCATTAAGTTTAATTGATCCTTAATAAAGGATATGATTGATTGAACATCTTCTGGATGAAACCATGTATATGTTTTATCTTTTCGGAACCATGTAAGTTGCTTCCTTGCATATTTCCGTGAGTTCGATTGAATTGAAATGATGGCTTCATCGAGGCTTAGTTTTCCTTCAAAGTACAAAAAGAGTTCCTTGTATCCAACGGTATTCAGTGCATTTAACTCACGAAAGGGGTAAACTTGGCGGGCCTCCTCTACGAAGCCATTCTCTATCTGCCTGTTAACCCGGTTGTTTATTATTTTATAAAGATCCTGCCTTTCCATATCCAATGCAATTTTGATTATTTTATAATTTCGACGTTTTTTAGAAAATGTCAGGAAAGAAGAATAAGGTTTTCCCGTCATTAGCGTAATTTCGAGTGCTTTCTGGATCCTTTTAGGATTTCTCAGGTCGATTTTATTATAAGTTTCTGGATCTACTATTTTAAGGTCTCTTCTTAAACTTTCAATTCCTTCATTATTAAATTTTTCCTGAATTTGTTTCCTGATATCAGGATCGATAGAAGGGAGATCATCAATCCCTTTACAAACGGCATCGATATATAGTCCTGATCCGCCAACTAACAATACAATTGAATGATTCTTAAAAAGCTTGCTGAGGAGTTGATTTACTTCAACTTCGTATTTACTTGCATTGAATTTTTCGTGAATAGATTTGTTTAAGACGAAATAATGAGGTACTTCGTTAAGTTGTTGTTGGGAAGGAGCTGCGGTACCAATCTCCAGTTCTTTAAAGAACTGTCTTGAATCAGCAGAAATAATTGGGGCGTTAAAGTATTTCGCAATGATGATTCCAGCGCTTGTTTTCCCGACCCCAGTTGGTCCTGCAATAACTAAAAGATATTTATGGTTCAGTTTCCACATCGGGATTCTCCTCGATGAAATCCTGGTTGAGATCATCCCCAAAATCTTCATCCTGATCACCAGTAATGTTTATAGGTGATTCAGTTGAAAAGTCTTCATTAAAATCCATTGTTAATGCATCAAAATCTGAAAAAGCCCCATAATTATTATTTCCGAAAAGAATCTGTTGAGGAGGATTGCCTTTAGAGAAAGTAACAGCAGGATAATCAGAGTACTTTATTTCGTTTTGTATATCGATTAACTCGATAAAGAAACTCCTTTCATTAAAAAAATCAAATACATAAATTAATCGTTGTTTATGATCAATAATATAATTCTTTAGAAAAACTTTATCCATCGGGATTGTAGTATTTTTTTCATCATCTGTCATATCAAAAAGAGTAAACTCTTTTTCTTTCTCCCAGATATTGTTGGTGAGAAAAAATGATGCAATTTGGGAACTATCATACCCCAGATCATCCTGAATAAATCTGTGAAAATCATAAAATGTCTGATCGGATCGGATTTCAATATCTCTAACGAAGTCCTTGACCTCATCGGATAACAACCTGAACTTGAAGATCATCACAATTTTTTATACAAGTTAATTAAAAATTTTAATGTATCAATGTTATCAGCATAATCCCATAAATGAGGATTCTGTGTTTCACCAAACCGGATTGCACCATCTATTATTCCGTCAGATGCAACAACACATTGTATCAGTTCCTTGTCCCGGATCAATCTATTTTTAAGATCGCCATAGGAATCAAATTTTTCATAATATAATACACCAACAGGGCTTGAATAATTCAAATCTTCCTTTACAAGTAAAAAACCATTGTCTAGATGAACAACCCTGTCAATCAGGAAGATCGCTTTTTGATACTCATAATTATTAGCATATTTATTATGATTGTAAAGATATGAATAATCTTCAAAAAGTTTTAAAAATAAAGCAGGATCATAACTTTTAGGAAGAAAGAGTTTTGAAACATTTCTGCATCCGAGTCCGAAATATAAGAATATATCATCGGCAAGTTTTCTTAATTCATCATTCGATTCATTGCCAGTGAGAATAGCAACTGAATTTCTATTTTTTCTAATAATATTAGGGTATTTCCCAAAGTAATATTCAAAGTAACGGGAAGAATTATTGCTTCCTGTTGCAATCACAGCATCAATAGCTTGAAAAGTTTGTTCGTGAAAATTGATTCTTAATTCAAGTTCAGGGTTTAAATAACATAGAATTTCTTTTAAAATGGGAAAAAGTTTATTGTCTTTTGAGGACATTTTCCCATAAAGTATATGACCTGAAAAAATAGTTGAAATCATGTCATGGAAACCTGCCAGGGGTATGTTCCCTGGCATTACAATTCCAATCCTTTTATAAGCGTTCTGATATTTTTCAATTTTCGGATATGCTGAGAGCCAACTCATGATATGGTTTTCATCCAGGACTTGTGAAATAGCCTTCAGGGAATATCTGATGAATTCTTCTGTAAACCAGGCATTATATTCCGATGCCAGTTTTATATGCATTTCAAAGTTTTCCCTGAATTTATTATTTACTTCAGCAAGTTGGGCATTTTCAAAAAAACTGATCGTTGAAAATTGTCTAAGAAATTTCCCAAGAGTAATAAAAGCATTAATAGTATTCGAAATATTCAAATATTTAAAAATTAAAGTAAAAAATTGAATGTGAATATAGGTGTAAAAAAAAACAAGTCAATTTAGACACTTTTTTATAATAGGAATAATATTTATGAATCTGATTAAAGGATTAACCGCGTTCTTTATTTTTTCGTATAAGGTTCAGGGCTGAACCTGCCATAAACCATTCAAACTGGTTAATATTATAAGTATGGTTTAAAAGTATCTCATTTTTAGTCCCATCATTGTGATAAGCAATGAGAATTAATTTTTTACCAGGGTTAAATTCTGTCAACCCGGTAATATCGAAAGTGTCATCTTCCAATATTTTATTGTAGTCTTCCTTGTGTGCAAAAGTTAATGCCAGTAAGCCTTGTTTTTTAAGATTAGTTTCATGTATCCTTGCAAATGATTTTACTATTACTGCTCGAACATTCAAGTATCTAGGTTCCATGGCTGCATGTTCACGGGATGATCCTTCACCATAATTTTCATCACCAATAATAATAGAACCTATACCCCTAGATCGATATATTTTCCCAAGTTCAGGAACAGGAATATACTCACGGGAAAGAGGATTGTACACGGAATTTGTTTTATCATTAAAGGAATTAACAGCACCGATTAGCAGATTATTTGAAATATTCTCCAAGTGGCCCCTGAATTTAAGCCATTGACCAGCCATAGAGATATGATCAGTGGTACATTTCCCTTTCGTTTTTATCAACAGTCTCAGTCCTGTAAGATCTGAGCCTTCCCACTCCTTAAATGGAGTTAAAAGTTGCAATCGGTTTGATGCAGGATCAACTTCAATAACAATGTTGGATCCATCTTTGGCAGGTGACTGAAAGCCATTATCCTCAACTGCATAACCAAGCAAAGGCATTTCCAGGCCTTTCGGTTCATCCAGCTTCACCCTTTCACCTGATTCATTTAACAAAGTATCGGTGAGTGGATTAAAAGTAAGATCACCTGCAATGGCCATTGCAGTTACTATTTCCGGACTGGCAACAAAAGCATGAGTGTTGGGATTACCATCGTTACGTTTTGCGAAATTCCTGTTAAAGGAAGTGATAATTGAATTCTTTTCCTGCTTATCAGCGTTATGTCTGGCCCATTGACCGATACAAGGGCCACAGGCATTAGCCAGAACAATACCTCCGATTTTTTCAAAGGTCTTAAGCAGACCATCACGTTCAACAGTATATCGAACCATTTCAGATCCAGGAGTAATGGTAAACTTAGATTTCACCTTAAGGTTTTTAGCTGTAGCTTGCTCAGCGATTGAAGCTGCCCTGGTTATGTCTTCATAGGAGGAATTAGTACAGGAACCGATTAGTCCAACTTCCAGCTTTTGAGGATAACCATTCTCCTTTACTGCTGTGGCAAATTCGGAAATTGGCCAGGCTTTATCCGGAGTAAAGGGCCCATTGATGTGAGGTTCCAGGGTGGAAAGGTCAATATTAATAACCTGATCAAAATATTTTTCAGGATCCATATATACCTCCTGATCTCCAATAAGATATTGTGAAATGCTGTCCGCTAATTCCGATACTTCTGAACGGCCTGTACTTTGAAGGTAATCCTTCATTTTTTTATCATAACCAAAAATGGAAGTAGTAGCACCTATCTCAGCACCCATATTACAAATAGTTCCTTTTCCAGTACAGGAAATGTTTTTGGCTCCCTCACCAAAATATTCCAAGATATATCCTGTTCCACCTTTAACAGTAAGAATTCCTGCAACCTTAAGTATTACATCTTTGGCTGAAGTCCAACCGCTAAGTTTTCCGGTTAATCGAACACCGATCAGTTTTGGGAATTTGAGTTCCCAGGACATACCTGCCATTACATCAACCGCATCAGCTCCTCCAACACCAATCGCTATCATTCCTAACCCACCTGCATTAACTGTATGTGAATCGGTGCCAATCATCATACCTCCGGGAAATGCATAATTCTCTAAGATTACCTGGTGTATGATTCCGGCTCCTGGTTTCCAGAAACCAATTCCATATTTGTTAGAAACACTTGAAAGAAAATCGAAAACTTCTTTATTTGTCTCCTTGGCAGCAGCAATATCATCTTTTGCACCAAGCCTGGCCAGTATAAGGTGATCGCAGTGAACAGTGGCAGGTACAGCTGTCTTATTTTTTCCAGCCATCATAAATTGTAATAAAGCCATTTGAGCAGTAGCATCCTGCATTGCTACCCTGTCCGGATAAAAATTGACATAATCCACACCACTTTTATAGGGACGATCCATTATTCTTTCATCAACATGAGAATAAAGGATTTTTTCGGTTAATGTAAGTGGATGCTGGACGAGCTTTTTTGTAACTTCAACTTTTCTCGTTAAATCAGCATAAACCTTTTTTATCATATTTATATCATATACCATGGCTTTTTTTTAATGCTATTTCTTGCGAAAATAATTAAACTAAACCAAAGTTAATTACCATTACCCAAATACATGACATATAATCCTTAATATTGTTCAGAAATTATTAATTTTATCATCAATTTAATCCATAAATCAAAATACAGACAGAAGATAATCAGGTTGTTAAAACGGAATAATGTTGAAGTCTTTAATTATCATATTATTCCTGATTGATAAGAGTCATTAAAAATTGAAGTTATTGATCTGTAATTAGTTAAGGGTAGCCCTTTATATACCAGAAAGTTAATATATAAAAGTAATTTCCTGACATGTAATCGACACATGCGAGAGTTCGGTAATGAATAGAAAAAATTGGGATATAGAAGGATTAACCAGTAAAATGGTAATAAAGACGAAATTTAAATGAAAATATCACTTTTTAGAGAGAATATCAGAATTTCGCTTGAGGCGGTAAATACAAACCGTTTAAGGGCAATTCTTACCATTTCTATAATTGCTTTTGGAATTATGGCCTTGGTGGGGATACTTACAGCGATTGATTCGATTAAGAAATCAATTACTGACCAATTTACAATGATGGGAGCAAACACTTTTATAATAGAGAGCAGAAGTCTCAATGTTCAAATTGGAAACCAAAGATATCGGAGGAAAAATCATGCATATATAAATTACCGTCAGGCGGAGAACTTTAAAAATATGTTTAAATTTCCAGCAACCATTTCTATCTGGACCTGGGCAACCCGTGTTGCAACTGTTAAATATGAGTCATATAAAACTAATCCCAATACTCCTGTTTTAGGAACTGATGAAAATTATATCATTACATCTGGATTTGAAATTGATAAAGGAAGGAATTTCAACGAGCAGGATATTTTAGATAATAGAAATTATGTTTTGGTAGGTTCTGAAACTATTAAAAAACTTTTTCCAAATATACGTGATCCTCTTGATAAGGTCATTACTGTTGGAGGAGGTAAATATAAAATAATAGGAATACTGAAGGAAAAGGGATCAAACATGGGCTTAAGTTCAGATAAGGTCTGTCTTATTCCTTATTCAAATGTCAGACAATATTTTTCCAGACCTAAAATGAATTATTCAATCAATATACAATCTGATAAGCCTGAAATGCTGGATGCTGCAATTGGGGAGGCCGAAGGTGTATTCAGGATTGTTAGGGGACTTAATGCAAAGGACGAAAGTGACTTCAATATTACCAAAAGTGATAACCTTGTTGAAATTCTCCTTGAGAATCTTGGAAAAATTACTTTTGCCGCAGTTATTATAGGGATCATTACCCTATTCGGTGCAGTTGTTGGATTAATGAATATTATGCTGGTATCGGTGACAGAAAGAACAAGAGAAATTGGAATTCGTAAAGCAATGGGTGCAAAATCCTCCACCATCAAGCAACAGTTTTTGTATGAGTCGATTGTAATAGGGCAGTTGGGAGGTGCATTTGGAATAATTCTTGGGATTTTAATTGGAAATGTTGTTTCTTTGTTTTTAAAAACAGCATTTATTATACCATGGGCATGGATTCTTCTGGGCGTTGTATTATGTTTAATTGTCGGAATAGTTTCAGGGTATTTCCCAGCTATGAAAGCGGCACGTCAGGATCCTATTGAAGCACTCAGGTATGAGTAAATTTATATTATAATAAATAATTCAAATATGAATGACTTTTTCGTAAAAAAAACTTATAATACACCCGAAGTTGAACTTTTACCTGCAGAAGGCATTTTAAGAATCGAGGGTCGCTCCATACCTGAAGATCCGGGCGACTTTTACTCTGAAATTATAGAGAAACTTGAAGAATATTACCAGAATCCTCTCCCTCTAACTCGCTTGGAGATCAAACTTGAATATATCAACAGTGGCTCCTCAAAATATATGCTTGAATTACTAAGAACAGTTAAACGAAATTTTGAAAATGGTAAGGATTGTATCGTAAATTGGTTTTATGAGGAGGAGGATGAATCTATCCAGGAATTAGGCCAACATTTTCAGAATACAATACAAGTACCTTTTAAACTTTCAGATTATTATTAGATTTTGACATAGCATTCGAACTCTCAGGTTTTTATTAAAGCAAAAAAGGCCAACCAAAAGGTGGCCTTTTATTATTTTGTAGCACAATAATTTATTTTACAGTGCTCATATAAGCTATAAGATCAAGCAGTTTATTTGAATAGCCCCATTCGTTATCATACCAGGAAATAACTTTTACGAAATTATCATTTAATGAAATACCTGCACCTGCATCAAAAATTGAGGTGCGAGGATCTGTCATAAAATCACTTGAAACCACATGATCCTCAGTGTATCCAAGAATACCTTTTAATTCACCTTCAGATGCAGATTTCATAGCTGATTTGATAGCATCATATGAGGCTGGTTTAGCCAGGCGACAGGTGAGGTCAACAACAGAGACATTTAAGGTTGGAACCCTAAATGCCATACCTGTAAGTTTTTTATTTAAATCAGGAATGACTTTACCAACAGCTTTCGCAGCACCAGTAGAAGATGGAATAATATTCCCTGAGGCTGCACGACCACCTCGCCAATCTTTCTTTGAAGGACTGTCAACGGTTTTTTGTGTTGCAGTAGTTGAATGAACGGTAGTCATTAAACCTTCTACTATCCCAAAATTATCATGAAGGACCTTTACAATGGGGGCAAGACAATTTGTTGTACATGAAGCATTAGAAACATATTGCATATCAGCCTTATAGGTTTTATGATTTACGCCCATTACAAACATTGGTGTATCATCTTTAGATGGCGCCGACATTACTACCCTTTTTGCTCCTGCTTGAATATGACCAGCAGCGGTTTCTTTAGTGAGGAATAAACCTGTCGATTCAATAATGTATTCTGCACCAACTTCATTCCATTTCAGATTTTCGGGCTTCGGTTCAGAGGTTACACGGATCGCATGACCATTTACTACCATCTTACCATCCTTAACAACCACTGTTCCCTTAAACTTACCGTGCATGGTGTCGTATTCAAGCATATAAGCCATGTATTCAACATCAATGAGATCATTAATGCCAACTATCTCAATGTCGTTTCTTTCTATTGCAGCCCTGAATGCAAGCCTCCCAATTCTCCCAAAGCCGTTAATTCCAACTTTTATTTTTGCCATAATATAAATAATTAATGAATTATAATTGATTGATACTGTTTTTGAAATAACAAGGTGCAAACTTAATTATAAAAATTAAAACCTCAAAAAATACTTTACCTGAAGGTTATATAAACGTATGAATGTAAATAAGGCTAAAGAATTTATTTCAAGTGTAGATAATAAAATATGGAGAAGGAAAAAGGTTTATAGTCTAAATAGTTGTGTGCTTATCCGAATCACAGAACTTAAAAATTTTCTAATTCCTTTGCATCTTGCTTTTGATCTTTCATAATACCTCGACTTAGTTTTCTTTCTGCCCTTTTCTCTTTCCAAGTTTTTGATCGGGCTGCTTCACTAATATCAATTACCTTACCGAAACGATATCCAACCATCATGTTAAAGAAATAAAAATTATTACTGTTTGTCGCAAGGATTGGTATATCTTTAGGAAATAAGTCAAGACCTATGGCCACTTCGAGTGCATGTATTTTTATATCATCCCTGGAATATTCAAAACTTAAGCCTGCTTTTACTGTCCCGCCGGGAACAAAAGAAAGTTCATTAAATCCTTTAAAGAATGATGCCTTGCCAAGAATATTTGATTGGTGCGTAGAAGTATTGAATTTTTCAATTTTAGAGTAATATTCCATATTAAGACCGGAAGATGTGCCATAAAGTACTTCATAGTAAATTGGTTTTAATATACCAATTGTAGGTCCAATGTTATAATTATACCTAATAGAAATTCCTCCTTTATCATTTTTCCGGAATATTTCATGCTGTTTTCCAATGTATCCCTTTAATTCAAAAAAGTTGTTTATTTTCCCAAATACAAAACTCTGATTATTGTAATAATTGGTACTTATTTTTATTTCCTTTGGGTGTTTGACACTTGTGATTTCTACATGATAGAGGATTTGATTTCTAGCATTGACACGCTTTCCATATCGAATGTCTGCCCCTATTCCATTGGAACTAAGAAAAAGAGAGGCTGATTTTTCATTTCTGTAAAGGATCTTGGGCTCTTCCTGAGTTTCTCCCTGGGAAAATAGGATCAGACTTTGAGAGATGAACAATAAAGTTAGTAATATTTTATGTGAAATCGACATTTTAATTTTAAGTGAGGATTAATTAACATCCAGATTAATCCATTCTTAAAGAAAATAGTGGATAGTTAACAAACAAAATATTGCAGATTTCCTCCAAAGTTAGTTCGAGATTTTCTTCTGCAATTCATGAGACAAAGCTAAATAATCAATTTAAATAAATGGCTATCCCCTGGGATTAATAACCTGCTCCTGATCAACGTGGCTGCGGTATGCCGGACAATTTCCCTTTCTGTTACAAGAAGATAAAAATATACATGTTGCCGCGATAATAATCAGAACATATGCAAATTTTTTCATTGTAGTATCGTTTAATCTAAATAACAATATTAAGCTATGAATGGTTGCAATATACAAAAAAAAAAAATTAAATATGAAAGGCTTTGCAAGGATTAATAAAATATAATTATTAACCAATTTGCCCAATTCACATATTTTTTGAATTTCATTTGTTAATTTCATTGAAATGGTATGTGGTCAATTAGTTATTCCCTTTAGGTTTTTGTAAACTTGTATCCAAAATTAACATTATGAATCCTTTTATCTTTTCTCATAAATCAATCCGACAATATAAACAAGATCCGGTTAGCGAAGAACTCCTTTCAGTCATCTTAAAAGCTGGCTCACATGCATCTACCACTGGCAATATGCAGGTTTATTCAATGATTGTGAGTCGGGATATGAAAATAAGGGAGAAATTGTGGGAGGCCCATTTCAGACAGGACATGGTTTTGCAAGCACCTGTTCATATTACTTTTTGTGCTGATTTTAATCGCTTTAACAAGTGGTGTGAACTTCGCCAGGCAGAACCTGGCTTCAATAATTTTCTGTCCTTTTTTACCGGGTCTATTGATGCCTTACTGGCGTCCCAAAATGTATGCCTTGCTGCAGAAGAATCAGGTCTTGGAATTTGTTACCTGGGAACAGCCACTTACAATGCTGATAAAATCATTGAGATTCTCAATCTCCCTGAAGGTGTGGTTCCAGTGGCGGCTATTGTTATGGGTTACCCGGCTGAAACCCCGGAACTTACTCCAAGATTACCGATGGATGCAGTTGTGCATTTTGAAAAGTATGAGCCATTTACCCCCGAGAAGATTGAAATGATCTACGCGGAAAGAGAACAATCAGATCAAACAAGGGAATTGTTGAAAATAAATGAAAAAGAAAACCTGGCTCAAGTATTTACCGATAAAAGATATACACGTAAGGACAATGAGTTTTTCTCAGAGAAATTTATAGCTTCGATTAAAAAGCAGGGGTTTTTGAAGGATTAACTTTTAGTTAGAAAATGAACTGCAGTGGCCCAAAGTCTTAGTTTTACATCTTATCCGATAGGTTTTGATTTTGCTATATCAGCTAATTAACTTGCCTACATTTTTAATTACTAATATCAAACTCAATTCCAAAAAAATCTGCAGTTTCTTTCATTTCCTTAATAATAGGAGGAATGATGTGGATTCCATCCTTACGAATTTTTTCTTCTTTTTTTCTTTCGGGTTCACCAGGAATAAGGACCTCATCATGTCCGGGAATAACTTTGGCATTTTTAAATGTTTCAATCCATTCATCCATTTTACTTTTAAAATCTTCGGCAGGTTGAAATGCATCGATCCGCATTGCTCCGAAAAAATGTCCAGTACCTTCACCAACTTTTCTTTCGAGTACGGGCAAATAAGCAACCGATGGAGGTACAAAAGGCCCGAAATTTGCCCCGGATAATACAGCAGAAAAGATATCTACAACAGCACTCATGCAATACCCTTTATGTCCACCATGTTCATAATCCCCACCTAGTGTCAGCATCGAACCTCCGCGTGTCAGTATATCAGGTTCATCTGATGGATTCCCATCTTTATCCTGGACATATCCAAGGAGTACTTTTTCTCCTTTTTTTGCTTTTACAGCAAGTTTGCCCCTGGCAATAGGAGTGGTTGAGAAATCAGCTACAAAAGGGGAGTTATTACCAGCAGGTATTGCAACCGCAATGGGATTAGTGCCCAGAAGTTTACTGAGGGAGAAGGTAGGGGCAACCAGTGGATTGGCATTGGTCATCGTGATTCCAATCATATCATGTTCAAGAGCCATCATCGCATAATAACCTGCTATACCAAAGTGGTTGGACCCTCGTGTCGACACCCAACCTGAACCAACTTTGTTTGCTTTTTCAATAGCAATCTGCATTGATTTATACGCAGCGACCATTCCAATGGCCCCATCCCCGTCAACCACTGCTGTACTGGGAGTCTCATGTACAATACGAATATCAGGGCGTACATTAATTCTTTTTGCCTGCCATAACTGAAAATAATCTTTTATCCTTATCATACCATGTGAGGATAATCCACGAAGTTCAGCTGTAAGGAAAACATCGGTTATAATAGATGCATGCTCTTTACTGCATCCCATGTTTAAAAAAACTTTTTCTGTAAAGTCCCTTAAGTATTCATAACTGTACATAATATTCATATTTAATTTTGGTACACAAATATAACATCTTTGAATTAATCAAGTTGGTTAAAGACAAGGTAATTATATTTTATTTAGGAAAACCGAACTATTTACAATAATATTAGTTACAATATATTATTTATCAAATATCAATATAATAAATGTTAGGTCCGAGATGAATTAAAGAAATTTAATCTGTACTCTTACTATTTAACTTAAATGAAGAGTCAATTCAACCAGTTTACAAGATAAATTTGATAGTGTTGAATAATTACCTTTAAATTGACTTTAATGTTTTATGAATATTTTTTTTAAATTATTGTAGAAAACTTTTTCAATATGTACAAAATAAATAGTCATATTGCGATTTTTAAACTCTTAACGGATTATTATAGAAGCAAAATAATCAGCCAGCACTTTCAACTAAATCAAAGAATTGATCCAATTACCAGGATTATGGATCTGCATTCTGTTTCCAGGGAAATTGTAAAAATAGTATTGATTTGTATGGCGAAGGAAGAATTTATTATATTTCAAGCGGATAAAGGAACATTTACCACACGACAGGCAAATACAAATAATACTCGGGAATTAAAAATACCTTTTTTCATCTAAAATAGATCACCTAGTCGTTTCATTTAACATGAAGTACTGATGTGGAAAATTATCAATAAATAATTCAAAATACTCTTATAATTCTTAATACATATTATAAATACCCATTTAGTTATGAAATTTAAAAATTTGGCTATAAATGAAAAAGAGAATCTTTTTTTTGGCACAGCAACATATCCGGTCAAAACAAGACGTGGCCTCATAATTGGAGGAGGAAATGTCTATCCGGAGTTAAACTTTACATTACCTCCAATGTATATAAATGATAGTACTTTTAAATCAATTAAAGAACAATATAAAAATATAGTTCGGGATGCCCTGACCCGGGGAGTAGAATTACATTCGGGAGGAATTATTTTTGAATTTGAAACCCTTATTGAGATGACAAAGAATCCTGATTATGGAGTAGAATTGGTCAAGGTAATGAATGAAGAATGTGATTACTTTTCCTCTAAATTTGGATTAGAGAGCGAAATAAGGCTTACTCCAAATGATTTACGTGAATTTGACCGTCCACCAAAGCAAAAAACATCAAAATACCTTGACCAAATGATGGAATTGTTTGAAAGGGGGGCATTAGCTGGAGGAGAAATCTTGTCTATTGAGAGTACTGGAGGTAAAGAGGTTTTTGATGATGCTCTGATGAGGTGTGATACAAAGGAAGTGGTTTTTGCATTGTGCATCCTTGGCGTTAGGGATATGCATATGCTCTGGAAAAAAATTGTACATATTGCACAATTGCATAATAGAATTCCTGGAGGAGATACAGCTTGCGGATTCGGAAATACAGCAATGGTTCTGGCAGAAAAAAAGTATATACCAAAAATATTTGCAGCGGTGGTTCGTATATTGAGTGTTGTCAGAACCATTGTGGCTATTGAAGAGGGTGCTACAGGGCCGGACAAGGATTGCGGATATGAAGGTGTGTTCCTAAAGGCAATTACAGGTATTCCTATTTCAATGGAAGGCAAAACTGCCGCCTGCGCACACCTAAGTTCATTAGGCAATATAGCAGGAGCATGCGCTGATCTTTGGAGCAATGAATCTGTTCAGAATATTAAATTGCTTGCAGCCATGGCTCCTACTGTTTATTTGGAACAGCTTGAATATGATGTCAGATTATTTAATGAAGCTACGAAGGGAGGAAAACAGGGTATCTTAATGTATCAGAATCTTCTGGTTAATTCGGATAAGTTTCTTGATCCCCAGGCGTTTATACTCGCTCCAGAAAATGTTATTCTGATCTCGAAAGAAATGGTTAAAGGAAATTCTTATCTTGATGCTGGAATTCGTGGCACGTTAAAAGGTCTTGAATTGATTGAAAGTGCTATTAATGAGGGAAAACTTCTATCCTCTGAAATGGAAAATGTCTGGATTGATATGATTCGTGGTGAACTTAATTCAATACCCACTGAGGAAGGTAAGTTTATTGATGAAATGATTGAAAAAATTGATAATACCAAATTCATTAAAGAGGAATACGGTTTGTAAATCAGATTTTATGCCCGAGATCAAAGTCCATTCAGGAAGAAATATCAGGTCAATAAATGCACAAAGCGGGTCAATCCTGCTTAATTTCATTAGGGAAAACGGATTCGAAATTTATTCACCATGTGGAGGAAATGGAACCTGTGGAAAATGCAAAGTTTATATTAAAGGGCAGGGAGATGTGACTTCTTGTCTATTTAAAGTTGAAAAGGATATCGAAATAGTATTGCCAGGAAAGAGAGAAGTAAATATTCTTTCATCTCAATATGAACATTCAATAAAACTTCCATTTAATCCTGGAGCAAGGGCAAATCAGTTTCCTTATCCTCTCGGAATTGGTGTTGATATTGGGACTACGACCATTGTCTTCTATTATGTCAACCTGATCACAACTGCCTTGTTGAAGGTTCGTTCTGTCATGAATCCTCAAACGAAATATGGAGGGGATGTAATTTCCAGGATTAATTATTGCATTCAGAATCAAACTGGTTTAAAAACATTACAATCTGAAGTCATCAGAACTATAAATGAACAAATCCCTGAATTTGCAAATTTTGAATCGGTTACCCCCGACGAAATCGTAAAAATTGTTGTTACTGGAAATCCTACAATGCTTCATCTCTTCCTTGGCATTAATCCTTCATCCATTGCTTTTGCCCCGTTCACTCCAGTTTTTACAGAATCGAAATCAATAGATGCTTATGAATTAGGGATTAAATGCAATCCAAAAGCTGAAATAAAAGTTTTACCTTCCGTAGCAGCATATGTGGGTGCGGATGTTCTGGCTGGATTAGCTTCAATTCAACCCTCAGATAAGTATAAAAATTTTCTGTATCTTGATATTGGTACAAATGGGGAAATGGCTCTTGTTACTCCGGAAAAGGTATATTGTTGTGCAACTGCAGCAGGACCTGCATTTGAGGGAGCAAATATAAGCTGTGGTATGGGAGGTATTGAAGGGGCCATCTCTGAATATAGCACAACTGAATTCAAATGCAT
>CAZKMG010000015.1:3458-22665 GCA_964553465.1 uncultured Bacteroidaceae bacterium | reverse complement strand
AACCTTTTCTTTTCCCAGCACATTTATCACAAAGTTTTTCATCTTTGCTTATAAAATTGTATACGTTATTGGAAATTTCCGTTAATTTTTCATTTAATAAGTTTTTAAGTAATTCTGATATTTTATTACTAATTTTTAACAATCTTTGTAACCCATCTTGAAATACGTCAATTATTTGCTTTTCATCTACCTCTGGTCTTTCGGTTAAAGAAATGGCCGAATCAAGATAAAAGTCGATGATCTGTTCATAATCGTTAAATTCATTTACCAACTTTTCGAGGCTAAGTCCCATTTGGTTTTTCAGCAATTCATTTTCATTTCGAAAAGACTGTAAACACTCGAATTCAATAAATTCTGGTGGTGAGAAATAAAATATATCAGAAAGTTTTACGCCTTTTATGTAGTCAGGATTTTTGACAATACCAATTCTGTTGGGTAAATTTCCCAGTTGATCCGATAATTCATGTTCCAATTTCTGAAGCAATTTTGGAATATCTTCAGCTGCTTCTTGAGCTTTAATATGTTGTTCCCTTTTTACTTTTTCCTTTTTTAACTTATATAGTTCAGTAACCAGGAAGCTTCTTACTTTATCCTTGTCAGATTGTTCAGGATCGGGAAGGTTATTTATAATATTTTGTGTATATGCTAACTGGCTATCTACTTCTGGTAGTAACGAATTTTCCACCCTTTCAGTAAAAATAGATTCATTCTTTAAATTTATTAATTTTGTAGAGGTTGAATAACTGAATAAGTGTTCTCTGAAGCGCCAGTCTTCATAAAAAGCAAAAAAAGTGCTTTGCCACATTTTACTTGCCTTGTCAATACTCCGATTAGATTTTGCATGGTTTAAACTTCTCTTTATTTTATTCCAGGTGTAAAAAGATAAATAAGTACCTGGTTTATAAATCTGAGTAAGGAATGCTTGTTTATTTTCAATAAAAAACCTTGATAGTATTATTTCATAATTTTTAAAATCTTTGATGTTAAATCCGGTTCCATAACTATCCTTTTGTCTGATATAATCATTTCTGATTATCTCATACTCAGATTCATATAAAATTAAGGATGATCTTACAATCTGCTTCTTTATTTCCTTTATAAATAATTCGATTTTCGTAAAATAATAGGGAATTATGTAACCCTCAACCAGATTTTTGAAATAGACTTTGTGTGTTTTGATTTTTAAAGGTTTTATTTCGACCTTGAGAAATCGTCGAAAAATATTCCCGACCACATTAAAAATCTTCTTTATGTTAAAAATGCCTAATTCGATTATGATTAATATTTTTTCTGAAATAGTTGTATTGTCTGCTAAATATTCTTCTGTATATTCAGTTATAATTATATCCGGGATATCTGCTAAATAGACATTTAATTCATTTCTTATATCGGTAATAGGCTGATCGATAACAGCATTAGAGGAGGCTTCAGTATAAACCGTATTCAAAATTTCAAGATTCTTCTGATGGAATTTCAAGATGTGGTCGAGCTCTGAGTGATTCCTTGTAGATTCGAAATTAGAGCCATCAACAGAAAGCAAATTTGTCTTAATTGCTTTAAATATTGATGAATGCTCCAAGATAGCCTGATTTAAGCTAGTAGTAACAATTTTGTTATATTTAGAAATCTGTGTTTCTAAATTGTTAAGAAGTTCATTTATTAAATGTTTTGACATATATCACATTATGCTGAAATAAATTTATTATGATGACACAATTGAGTAATATAACAATTAGTTGGTCAATTAGTTATTTTATGTACCAGAATCTGATACTGGCAATGTAATTTATTTGTCCATTATTTAATCCTGAACTACCGAGTATGTAAAATTGTAGACAATCGTTATGCAAATATGATAAGCAATATATCACAATGAGTTACAATATTGTTGTTGGGAAACCGTTATAATCTTTAATAAAGGTTCACTGCTTTGGTGAAATTGTATAATTTGGATTTTCTACATAAATTTAAAATAGTAGTTCATTTATTACTTTAAAGAGTTCTTCCTTTCGGATTGGTTTTGGGAGGAATCCCTGACAACCTGCATCGAAGCATTTTTCCTTATCGTTTATCATGACGTAAGCTGATTGAGCAATAATGGGCAACTCAGGTCGGATTTTTTTAATGTGTCTTGTAGCCTCATAACCATCCATCACTGGCATTTCAATATCCATCAGTACAAGATCGATTTCCGAGTGTTTTTTGCAAAGATTTACAGCCTTGGCACCATCCTTTGCCCAAAGTATATCTGCTTTACCAAACTTGCTTAATATTACTTCCAGAAATTTATAATTCCATTCAATATCTTCGACTATCAGTAGTGTTTTACCTTGCAGAGATACTGCATAATCAACAGCACCAGGAACCGAAGAGACCACTGAAGCTTGGAATGAATCTTTATATGGGATAGAAACATAGAATATTGATCCCTTGTTCACCTCCGATTCAACCCTGATATCCCCATTGAGCATTTTTGCAAGCTTGAGTGCAATAGAAAGACCTAAACCTGTTCCCCTGTAATGTTTAGTCTTCATATCTGATACTTTTGTAAACCTTTCGAATATCTTTTCACGATTAATAAAGTCAATTCCAATACCAGTATCTTTTACATAAAATATGAGATTTTTATTATTCTCTTCATCAAAATACCCGATTTCAATAAATCCCTGTTGAGTAAATTTTTTCGCATTATTTAGAATATTCAGCAAAATTTGCCTCAATCGGAGTCGATCAGTATTCAAGATATAATCTTTGTTTTCATCGGGGATATTTAATACCGGTTTAACCTTGGAATCTGGTTTATCGACTCCCATGGTTTGTTTGAAGGTTTCATAGACTTCTTTTATTAAAACATTTACCTGGCAATCTTCCAAAGTAATTTTTACCTGATTGGCTTCTATGCGGGAAACGTCCAGGATATCATCAATAAGATTAATAAGGTCACGTGCGCTTACATCCATCATTGTGCTGTATTCCAATCGTTCTGCCTCAGTTAATGAACTATTTGAGATAAAATTTGCGAAGCCTAGGATTGCATTTAAGGGTGTTCTGATTTCATGTGACATGTTTGCAAGAAATGAAGATTTTAGCATATCAGACTCCTCTGCTTTTAACTTTGCTTCATTAAGTTCTCTCGTTCTTTCAAGCACCCTCTTTTCAAAATTTTTTCTCTCCTCAAGAAGTTCTTTCTCTGCAGTGTTTTTTTCCTGTTTTAGTGCTTCAAGTTTGATAATGAGTTCATTAAAACTATCGTAAAGCATCCCGGTTTCATCCAATGTCTTTTTCTTTATTCGCGTAGAAAAATCACCTGAGGTGAGAATTTTTTTTGTAAAATTCATCAAGTTAAGAATAGGATGAGAGATTATTCTTTCAAGAATAATAGATAAAAAAATGGTTATTATGACAATTAGAAGAAATATTAATAAGATTGTTCGGATGTGATATACAATATGATCCCTGAATTGCTCTGTTGAACCCACCAAGAAAACTTCACCAACTTTTACTCCTTCATGAGTTACATCTTCCGTGATATATATCAGCTTATTATTTTTTGTTTTACCAGCTCCCGGTAAATAAAAATAGGCAGTATCAGTTAATCCAGGTTTATTAAATCCGACGAAGCCTTCACCACTTTTATCATAAAGCGCACAATGAAGAACTGAGGGTAAATCATTTAGTTTTAACAGGATATTTTTAGCTTCATTTTTATCACCCAAGAATAAAGCACGGGACGAATAATCAGAGACCAGCTTTGCATTAATGGAAAGATCCCTTATCAGCTCTTGCCGTGAATTCAGAATATAACTATATACCTCAATGGTGAGACCACTTATTACACTAATTACAGTAATAGCAAGTATTATAGCTACGATCTTCTGCCGGATTGGAAGTTTATTTAGAATATGCATCTTCAGTTATTCGAATGAGGATTAAACTTTCCATCTACAAAATACTTCTCTTGAGTATTCCTAAAGGTATTTTTTTATTAATCTGAATTTTGAGTATTTCATCCTCAATATACAAATTAAATTGGTATTTCTCAATAAGTATCTCCTCCCGATTTATACAAGAACACAGGAGAAACAAACAGAGCATTAAAAAAGAGAAAAAGATTCTTGAATAATCATGATTCCTGGAGAGTCTCCTAAAATTTTCTTAATACTTAATAAAGTATTTCAATTAAAGATAACGAATATCCACCTGCTAAATAAACCAGCCCGGGGTTCTTATCATCCAGGTATTAATTTCAGGTGTTTTCGATTAAGATATACAAAAAGATACTAATCTCAGGAATTCTTTTCGTAGTTATAGGGACTCAAAATATCTTACTGTGGAATTTATATCAGGGCAGACAAAAAATTGACCTCCCTAAAAAGAAAGATTAAACTATTCCAGCTTATTAATGATTATGCATGAAAATTAATTCCCTGAACCTCATTTAATAAAGTTGAAACGGCCTGCAGAAATTCTTTTTGAACCAGTGGTTTTGGAAAAATCATATCAGCTCCGAAAAGTTTTGCACTTGGCAGATATCCATCAGGGCCAATCCTTCCACCTCCAGATATTGCAATTATTTTTAATTCAGGATATAATCTTCTAAGTTCCAATATCGTTTCCAATCCCTCTTTTTCAGGCATTAGTATATCAGTAATCAGAAGGTCAGGTTTATTTTTTTTAAATAGTTCCATTCCCAGTCTTCCGTTCAAAGCTATATCCACTTCATGGCCAGCTTTTTCGAGCATTTTTTTTAACATGAGAAGTATTGAAGGTTCATCGTCAAACACAAGAATTTTTGCCATGTGTCAAGTTATATTTAGATTACTGCTATCAAGCACCGTTCTGATGACCATACTGAATTCGTCCATAACCATTGGTTTAAAAATTACCTCAGAAATACCGTTTTGAACCAAGACATCTTTAGATAAATTATCACCATATCCAGTAATAATGATTACTTTTATTTCAGGGTTTATCTCTTTCATCCTGGAAGCTAGTTCGGTTCCTTGCAAATAGGGCATTTTCTGATCGGTGACCAAAAGAGAATACTTTTTCGGATCTTCCTTGAATTCTTCCAGTGCTGACAAACTATCACTTTTTATAGAGACTTTATAACCAAGTTTCTCAAGCATTTTCTTACCCATAAAAGTGATCTCTGGTTCATCATCAACAAACATAATATATTCATCTCCTTTAACCGTTTTTTTGATTGATTTATGGGAGCCTAAATCGTTAGTGCCATGTTTTGGCAGGTAAATCTCAAATGTTGTTCCTTCGAAGGGAGTACTGTCAACTACAATTGCCCCACCGTAATAATTAATAATACCATGGACAACAGAAAGGCCCAGCCCTGAACCTGATCCAACCTCTTTACGAGTAAAGAAGGGCTCAAAAATCCGTTCCTTGGTTTTAATATCCATCCCATGTCCGGTATCCGAAATTGTAAGTCTGACATAGTTGCCTTTTTTCAGATTGGGAATCTTTTCTGCAATTTTCTGATCAACCTTTTTTTCATCCAGTTTAACTTCAAGAGTTCCACCTGTTTTCATCATTGAGTGATTTGCATTTGTACAAAGATTCATCACAATCTGATGGATATGAGTTGGATCAGCTAAAACAGTCCCAATCCCAGGATCTAGATGATGTTTTATCTTGACACTTGGAGGAGAAGAAGCTTTAAGTAAATTAAGTGTCTCTGCAACAATCGGTTGTAATTGTATTGGTTTCTTTTCAAAGTCGACTTCCCGGCTGAAAATAAGTATTTGCTGTACGAGGTCTTTTCCACGGAGTGCTGCATTATTAATCTGTTCAATATCAAATCTAAGGTTACTTTCTTCAGGAAGTTCTTCGCGAGCCATATCTGTATATCCCAGAATGGGAGTTAGAATATTGTTAAAATCATGGGCAATCCCTCCGGCCAGTGTTCCAATCGTTTCTATTTTTTGAAGCTGGAACAATTTTTTTTCAAGTTCAACTCTTTCTCTTTCAAATTTTTGCCGAATTTCTATTTCTTTTTTCAGATCAATATTTGCATTCGAAAGTTGTTTGGTCCTCTCCTGGACCCTTTTTTCAAGTGCATTGTTTGCAAGTTTAACATTTTCCTTTTCTCTTTCCAGCAGTATCCTCATATAGAATTCTTTTCGGGAAGATAACTCAAGAAAATAGCTGATTAGCATTCCGATAATATTAGCACTAATAAAGAAATAATTATTATTTATTAAGATGGATACTGGTGTATTTGATAACCAGATGGCTGATATTTCGTATGATATAACGATTGACCAGCCTGCAATTAATGCATAGATGAACCTTGCTCTTATAAATGTATAACCGAAAATGAAAATCAGGATCAGTCCTGCATAATATGAATAGTTCTCTACTCTTGAAGCAAAAATAATCATGATTATGATCCCGAATCCGGTGATGAACATAATACCTGTAATTATTAATTGCATGTATTTCTTGAATGCTTTTGAATAGGAAAAGATAAATACTAAAGTCAATACCGGAAGTATAACTCCAAATCGTATAAACCAAAATAGTTCTTTCAGGGTGGGAACTGAAACTGTATCAAGAACGGCAAATGCCCCATAAAAGATCATGGAAAGAATAAGCGAGAATCTGAAAGGATTTAATGATCTAATGAAATAATCATCCTGAAACTCCTTCTCGAATTGGGCTAACTCTCCATTAAAAGCAAGGGTCAGGTGATTGATTGACCATGGTTCCTGCGTAGCAGAGGGTAGTCCAACAATACTTTTCACAAAATTATTTAAGATGTTCATTAAATGAGCATTAATCAGCTAACAAATATATTATAATAAAATAATAAAAGGAATATTTAAGTTTTCCTGATTTTAAGAAACAGGTTGATACTGAGAATGTCCTTTTCTATATTCACTAATTCTTTATCTATACCTGCGTCCAACGATACTTTAAAAAGGTCCGATTCGGTCCTTAAATTCAGGTACCAATCGGATAATACTTCCATTAGCCTTCTGGTCGGATTCTTTGTGCTGAAATTGGTTATTACCATTTCACCATTTTCAGTGAGGCAATTAATATATTTTCTGACTAGAAATGTAAAATGTTTATCTTTAAAATAATCAAACAATCCTGCACTCCAGATAAGATCATATAATTTAAATGCATTGAAACGTAAAGCATTAATCCTATTGTATGAGACCTGTCCGTTAAACCTCTCATTTTTTTTCATCGAGAAATCAATGGCAAATTGATTGAAATCGATCAAGTCAAAACTAATTTTTTTCGCATCTGAGAAGGAGGTCAGAAACTCATAAACATCTGTCGCAGGTCCCGATCCGAGAATAAGAACTTTAGGGTTCTCCTTTGTCGAGGCTAGATTTTTGCAATAATCAATAAAAAAATCTTTCCTGTATCTGACAGCATTTGCAGCTGGTTGATTCTGAAAAAAGAGATCCCAGTTTTTATAACGGACTTCTTCATTAACTTCAAAATGATAAATTTTGTCTATAAGAGAAAAATCACCGGGATAACCATAGGGTTTAACAAATCCATGACCGATAAGTGTATTTTCGTTCAGGATTGTTTTTATTTTTTCCCTGAAATCATCTACTTCAGAAGGATTCAAATTATTGATTATGTATATGAATTCTTCATAATCCTGGAGATCTGGTCCACCTTTTTCAATTAAATATTTTAAAAACGCTGATATTTTTGCATTTATACCTTTTTTAAAATCAACAGCTGCATTATTCATAAAGGTAAAGGTTTATTCTTGTTTATTATTTTATTTATTTATACGTTGACTTTGTAAAAAATATTAGTCCTACAAAATTAGTAATAAATATAATGAAAATATACTTCTGTCACCAAAAATTTAACATTCGTCAAAAATGAAAGAATTCTTTTTTTATTGTGAAAAATTTTTATACGTATAACTCCTTTATTCAATCATAAGCCTGATGAAGGATGACAAAAATAATCAAATCTTTTATCCTTACTTCCTATTTACATGATTCATTTTCCTACTTATAAATGTTTTCGTATTAATTTAAATAAACAACTTGATAATAATAAATTACTGGTGCCAAATATTCTTTTAGTTATACACTTATCGTCTTCATAAGGTTCTTTTATTTCATTTGAAGGATTATCAGCAATGATTATGGATGAAGGATTTGTTTTAATTATGCGTTGGAGCTGAATTTTAATATCTACAAATTTTCTCATTATTGATCCTTTTGCCAAAGCTCAAATTACAAGGGCCTATTTTCCTTAATTATAAAGGACTACTTTAAATTTATTTATGAATTCCATAATTTCGCACTCCACCAATAATGAAGAAAGTCGTAAGCATTCTTTAATGGTTTTATTTTGAGTTAAAGAAAATCCTTTTTCGGGAGTTTTATTAAAGGTTACATCCAGATACTTTAATTTCGGAGCTATTTATGTTTACGGTTTTCATTATTACAGTAATACTTGGACAGTGAGGTTTATCTCGATATAGACAAGGTAAACATCAGTGATTCGTTGAATCACAATTTTACTTACTTTGACTTTAAAATAAAGAAGGTGTAACTTTGTGAAAGAGTGAAGAGATTAAGCTGGTTTAAATCCAAGGACAAATAGGTTCCCCAATTATTTCTGTAATTTACTCCCCCGTTTGGAGGATGGGATATCTCAGCATTTCCAAGGAATTATTAAGAACCTTTATGAAAGCATTTTTCTAAATCAAACATTATTATGAACACACTTTTCTGGACCGGAAAACTTTCATTTCCAATCAGGCTCATGATGGATGCGAATTGCTTAATAGCTTGGCTTATAGGAAATAGTAGAGACAAGAAGGGCATGAAAGATCGAATTAAAATGGGATATGAAGGAGCATTTTCTCCTCATGTTACCAGATATGACGAGCTTGCATCTGAACTTCAAACAAGGGCAGCAATTGTTCAGATTGAAGGAATTGATTTTCATAACAAAGAGTTGATTGATATTGGTTGTGGAACCGGTATTATAGCATTGCAGGCATTGAAAATGGGTGCAAAAAAAGCTGTGTGTGGGGATATCTCTAATTACATGCTAGAAAGAGGTCGGGAAAAAGCAAAAGTGTTAGGTTATGATTCCAGCCGTATTCAATTTTATCAACTTGATGCAGAATCATTACCTTTTGATGATAACAGTTTTGACATTGTTCTTACTGGCATGACAGTTGGGATACTGCCAGGGCAAAAAAAAGCTGTAAATGAAATGTATAGGGTTTTGCGTCCTGGTGGTTTGGTGTCATTTGGTGCTCATGGCCCAGAACATTACTGGGAAGCTGCTGATGCCACATTAAGAGCAATTAATAAAAAGTATGTTTTGGGCTATCGTCTTGAGTTTTGGCCATGTACAGAAAAACAGATTCGTATCCTTATGGAAAATGCTGGTTTTAAAGATGTAAGAACAAACAGATTTATCTGGAGAAATTTATTTAAAAGTCCTATAGATGCGTGTGATTTTTTCTCTGCTGTCACTTCCAATTGGTGGTATGCGAAAATTCCTGAAAGCAAGAGAGCTTATGAATATCAGAAAACACAAACGTTTTTTGAGCATAAAGGCATCAAGCAAATAACTGATGATATTGTTGTTGGTTATGGATGGAAGCACTGATTAACTTAATGATCACAAATTAAATAATCAAAAAGACATTCTGTTTAAAACTTTGCAGTAAATTTCTAATTTTAAACAGAATAATAATTGATGTAACTATGAGGCAAATTCAACTTCTCCTCTTATTTGGATTACTCAAGGTTTATTTGCTGGCCCAGATCCCGTTCGAATGTGTTGTAATCGATTCATCGGGAAAAAGTCCGGCCAAACCTTATGGAAAGGCAATAGCAAATTTAGGAGGTGATGACATGCCGGATATATTTGTTTCAAGTGCTCAGGATGATGGTATGCACTGGTATCAATCCCCTGACTGGGAAAAGAAGGTAATCCGTTCAAGCGGTTCCTGGTCTGAAGACTGTCAGATATTAGATATTGATAATGATAGTGATAATGATGTTGTGAATGGAAATAAAAATGGATTATTTTGGTATGAAAATCCTTTAAAGCAAGAAGGCAATCCAATTTCAGATACATGGAAAGAACATGCTATTGGTTCAGATGGAACTAATATTCACGATGTTGAGGTTGCAGATATAAATGGTGATAAAAAACCTGATGTAGTAATTCGTTACGAAAAGGAAAACCTAAAGGCAGTATACATTTTTTTTCAAAAAACCATTGATGATTGGTTAACCTATACAAATACAAATACTTCTCATAAGAAAGGAGAAGGTTTATGCCTTGGAGATATAGATGGTGATACTGATATTGACATTGTATTAGGGATGATCTGGTTAGAAAACAATGGTGATGGAACTGCTTGGCATGAACATAAATATTCCGAAAATATGCCGGAGCAGGTATTACTGAAAATTGCTGATATGAATCAGGATGGGACACCAGACATTGTTGCTAGTCCACAGAGTTCACAAGCTGGTAATTTCGCTTGGTATTCAAATAAATTAATAAGTGAAGGTGTTTGGGTCGAACATATAATTCAGGCTAATACTACCTATATGCATGGTTTGGCAATTGCCGATTTTAATAATGATGGAGTTCTGGATATACACACTTCAATAAGGCATGATCATCCAGGTAACCAGGATAATGTAAGTATTTGGTTATCTGATGGAGGGCCTTTACCTGTATTCACAGAGCAGGTAATTGATACCACTGGTTCGCACTATTCTAAGATTGGAGATATTGATTATGATGGTGATATAGATATTATTGGTGCTAACTGGTCTGGATTCACTGATCCTCACCCCGATATTTTCCTGTGGAGGAATAAATTGAAATAAAATCTAAAATGATTAATTTTAACTTGCCTCTATACTTAAGGGAGTGTCATATTTCAGCAACGGATTTCAATAGAGCATAAATGTAAGTAGTTACAGATTCATCCTAACGAATGATGAATTCATAATAAAGCAACACTTTATGAAAGCTAAAAAATCTTTCATTTTGGTAAGTACTATTATGCTGGTTTGGTGCATAAAAGTCAACACTACAGTTCTGGCTCCAATATCGAAAGGTTTGATCTGTTCTGATCTGATGCTTATGGCAAAGGCAAATACTATGGAAGCTTACGATCCTTGTTGCCGTGGTGGCTATTTTAAGTACAGCCCTGACTCTCCTTTGGACGAGCTAATCTACAGGGAGAATTGGATGAATGTGCAAAAAGAAGTGGTTTCGTCTACCACTTTCGATCAGGGCGACAGTGTCATTCATATCTGGTATGGCCCTCACCAAAAAGTAGCCAATCGGGGAATTCCACAAGATCTCTTTAATTTATTAGGTAATCTCATAACACCAGATTCAATTGATTCGCTTTCCTATTCATTGAATGGTGTGTTCCAGAGTTATCTGTCGACACACACATCCCAAAATATTCGTTTGGCCCTCCCTGGAGATTTTAACGCTGAGATCAGACTCTCCGCACTAAGGCAAGGGCTAAACAAGATAACCTTGATTGCCAGGGATCATGCCGGAAGGCAATTCTCCAAAATTGTTACCTTGGATTATCAACCGGGAGGTGCCTGTCCCATGCCATTTATGATCGACTGGGCCAGGATAACAAATATCCAGGATGTTGCTCAGGTAGTAGATGGGTTTTGGACTTTGAGTGTAGAGGGTGTACGGAGTATCAGACCGCACTATGATCGACTGGTGGCAATTGGAGATGTTACCTGGCGTGATTACGAGGTTACTGTGCCGATCACAGTACATAGTATTCATCCGGTGAATCCAGTAAACATGCCTTGTGTCGGAATCTTGTTACGCTGGGATGGCCATGAAAATAGTGGTATGGAGCAACCTGGTACGATATGGTACCCCATTGGTGCCATTGGGATTTTTCGTTGGTATAATGACTCACTGGGACCGAGGTTTCAGATCTACGAAAACAAGGGCGGGAAAAGTGTTGCCAACGACACTTCTGGTCGTAAATTGAACTTAGGAATGACCTATATCTTCAAGATGAGTGTTCAGACAATCGAAGGACAGTCAGCTGGACTTTACAAATTTAAGGTCTGGCAAAAGGGCAATTCTGAACCGGATACCTGGGATCTGATTCAGCAGGCTACTTCGGGCTTGACCATGGGTTCTGTCCTCTTATTGGCTCATTATGTGGACGCGACCTTTGGCAATGTTTTCGTTTCACCAATTCCATAAATAGGGGTAAAATACTCAACAATAAGGGAAACTGCTATTCTTTTATTATTTTCAGCACAGTGCTTGTAATTAAGGAATTAGGAATAACTATATCATCTTTATTTTCATTTTCAATAATCGTATCATGCCATGTAATTTCAACAACTTTTCCTTTATTTCCTTGAATTTCTATGATGTCATTTATTTTAATGGATTTATTTAATACAATAAAAACTCCACTCATCATATTACTTAAAATCTGTTGGGAAGCTAAGCCAATAATTAATGTAGTAGCCCCTGCTCCTGCCAGAACAGAATGTGCAAAACTTTTTGTAATTGGAAGTGTTAAAAGTCCCCAACCTATGCCAACTAAATAAACAGTCAATATAATTATATGTTTTAGAAATAGAAACTTAGTAATATCAATATTCAATTCCTTTTTTTTATTTTTTAATTGTCTTAGAAAATATCTGTTTAATAATGTAGCACAAATTATTGTTGCAATAATTATTACTCCAAAAATAATCAGAGATTCAGTATCAGATACCAAGTTGTTCAGCCTTTTCATATATGATTCAATATTTAAAACTTGTTAAAAGTCATGTATTTTTCCCAATGTATAATATATGATATGTATGTAAATAATATATGACGGTATACATATTTGCAGAAATGTCACAAGGTGAAACTTTGTAATATAAAATTAATCAATTTTCAATCACATAAAATGTTACTGGGAATATCTTATTGTCCGTTTTCAATAGTGACATATAAATCTTAACTAGAACTCTCTGTGTAAGCCAATGTTCATAAATAAAATTGCACTCCTATTGAGCCTGTCGATATCAATATGGAATCATAATTTATTATATTATTAAGTTTTGTAATTAAATGATTACTAAATAATTAGTCTTTTATCATTGTCCAATGTGTATTTAACCGAGCAATCATTGTATGTTTAATGTAAAGGTTTTATAAACAGTTTTTTGGAATAAAAAAAATCATAGCTTTGTATGAATGGAGCTAATTTTTAAATGTGAAATCTTCACTTATTTAGACCATTTGATTTCCAAGGCGGAATATTAATTATTTTAAAATAGTATTATGTTAAAAGAAACCATGACTTCACGTGAGCGTGTAAACGCAGCATTAAACCATTTGGAGCCCGATAGGGTGCCTATCGATTTAGGTGGTTTTCAAACAGGTATTCATAAAAATGCATATAAAGATTTAATCGATTATCTTGGATTAAAGGAAGAAATCGTGATGCTTGATCCGGTTCAGCAAATTGTTAAACCAAGTGAAGCTATCCTTCAAAAATTTCATGTGGATATCAGGTATGTCACTTCTCATGGTCCTGACAGTTTCAAGGGTGAAATTGAGAAAAATGAAAGAAATGGGAGAGTCTGGCATGATCTTAAGGATGAATTCGGAGTGGTTTGGTCAATGCCCGACGATCAGCAACTTTTCATGGATATTTCACATCATCCTTTAGCCAATGCGAGCATTGAGGATATTGCCAGCTATCCTTTTCCCGATGGCACTGACAAATCCAGGTTTACAGGTGTCAGGGAATCAGCCCTGAAACTTCGTAATGAAACAAATTATGCTATTTCGACTGGAATAGGAGGTGTTACCTATGAATATTGTTGGTACTTAAGAGGATTGGAACAATGGTTCACCGATATGCTGGCTAATCCGGAATTTTGTGAAGCATTGATTGATCAGACTTTAAAATACTGGTATAATTATTATATCGGTTTCATGGAAACCCTTGGAGATATAGTTGATATTGTCATGGTTGGGGATGACCTTGCAGGACAAGATGGTCCGCTCTTTTCTCCAGATTTTTATCGTTCTGTAGTTAAGCCCCGTCAGAAGAAGTTAGTTCAACATATCCGTTCTTTAACAAATGCCAAAATATGGTATCATACATGCGGTTCCTGTGTTGATTTTATTCCGGATCTGATTGATAATGGTGTCGATATCATTAATCCAGTTCAAACAAGTGCCAGGAACATGGATCCTGTTAAATTGAAAAAGGAATTTGGAGAACAAATCGTTTTTTGGGGTAGCGGCATTGATTCTCAGCATGTACTACCTTTTGCAACACCTGAAAATGTTAAGAAAGAAGTTCGTAGATATCTTGATATATTTAAACCAGGTGGGGGATATGTGTTCAACAATATTCACAATATCCAATCTGGAGTACCACCTGAAAATATCATTGCAATGTTTGAAGAAGCATACGAGTATGGATTTTATAGATAACCTGAAATAGCTTTTTGTTTTTTTTGAAATTATTTCTTCTCAACTTTCCCAGATTTTTTTGGAAGTTCAAATATTATATTTCTGCCTTTATCGTTTAAGTTATAATCCTATTATTTATAAAACATTAGTGAGTTATTAGTTAAAGATATTTTAAGTTGTTATTTTTTGTTTCTAAATGAAAAAATTAAACTTTAAGCCTTCATTTTTACAATTATTATATTTGATTTTCTTTTTACTTTTATTTTCATTGATAATTTTTACTCCAAAATTAATCAGTGGTTCTTTCAATTTAGCAAAAAATCTAATTCTTAATGAAGAACTCATCGAAGGGGCTTTACTTGGTATTCTGTTTTTTCTGGGGATTTTAATAGTAAATCTATATAAGCATGAGGTATTTAAACAAAAAGAACTAATTAAAAGAATAAATAACGATAAAATGACAACTGAGGAGAGGCTTAGTGATGCATTTAAATATATTGGTATGATAAATGTTCAAATTCAAGAAATAAAATCAATTTTTAATAATACTAATAAATATCCAGAAACAAGAAATGAATTCAAAAAAGTCTTTCGTTTTTATAGCGAACGCGTTCTTGGTATAGTGAATATAAATTGGGTCTTATTCAGGGTAATTAATAGCAATACACAGAAAACTGTTACTGAACACTTTGAAGCAAGGCTAGGCTTTCCTAATAAGTATCCTCATATTAGCAATAAAATGATCATTGAAGAGAAACAGGCTTTATCTTTTACTTCAGTGATTTCAAATCAACAAAATTTAAATATTATAGTCTGCTGTATTTTGCCAATTGATAAAATAAGTAATGATGAGCGTATTTTTATTCAAGCTATCACAAATGAGCTAACTATGCTGCATGTTATTTTAAATTCTACTTCTTATAAAAAGGCAAATAAACATGTAAATAAAGTAAGTCAAATCAATGGATTGTAAAAAATCGATTCCCTGATTTTTAAAGGTAAAATATCAATATAATCTGAGGTAAGCTCCATGCCAAAGTTTTTGAATTCCAGGACATTTCTCATTGTCTAATTAACTAAAATATTCCAGGTATTTAGTTGTTCAGATTACTCTGATTATTTCTCAAATTGAAAATGGTTAATCATCAATACTCAGCTTAACTCATTTATGCGTAAGAACTAGTGTTCTCCCAAAAAAAATCTTTGGTCTGTCAATAATTTCGAAACCGATAACTTTTATCCTGTTAGCCATATCATCAAATGCTTTTTTTGAAACATGGAAAGTGGGTTCAACTATATATATTATTCCTCCTGGTATTAAAATTGATTTCAATTCCTGAAACAGCTTATTTTGATCCGATACTTCATGGATCATATAAAATGCCAGAATAAAATCAACTTTTTCAGTTACACCTATTTTTTCGTATCCGCATTTATATAGTTGAATGCATTGTTCTAAATCTGTACCCACGATTTTTTTATTTACCTTTTCAAGCATCCCTTCTTGTAAATCTGCTGCAATAACCTTACCTGAACCCTTCATCATTTTTGCTATTTCAATGGAGAAAAAGCCAGGTCCGCATCCCAGATCAAGTACTGTCATGCCACTTTGAATAAAGGGCTTTAGTATTCTCTTAGGATTTTGAAATAATTTTCTTAATGAATTATCCAGACCCCCGGCTTTCTCTACCGGACAAACTCGTGGATTTATACTTTTATCCATTGTTTTAATATTTCTTAAAGGTATTTAAATATCAAATTGCTCAGCAAATTCGAGAAGAAGGGGAGGGTGATTCTCCCTTCAAATTAAAAACCGGCATGAGCCGGTTTAAAATTAAACCTGTTCAGGATTTACTTCCTTTGCTTCGTCGCAGCAGCCATTTCTGTACCTGTCTTTGTAATAATTTCTCCAGTTTTTGTAATCCCAATCTTTTTTTCTCCGGTCGTGACGTCCGGGTGCCACACCAGTAAGAAGAATTTTCGAGAGTATGAATAATCCGGCAGTTTGCCAGAATGTAAGAACAGGCCCATGGAACAATGCAGGTATCAGTGCGTTCCAGAGGCTCATAGTGATAAATACTGCAAGTGTAATAAATCCTAATCCAAGGATTCCAAAACCTACATACTTCAAAACTTTTAATGCTTTCATATCAATTATTTTTTAAGAGTTTATATAATTCATTTAATCTTTCCCTTAAAGCAAGGACTGCATAACGCTTACGTGAGATGAGCGTATTGATTATTACCCCGGTTTTTTCAGATATCTCTTTGAAACTCAAATCATCAAATTCGTTAGCAACGAATACACTTCTTTGCTCTTCAGGTAATTTCGCCAGGGTATCTTCAATGGTCTCCCATATCATCTCCCTGATTTCATTTTCTTCAAATGTAGATCCCAGCGATGGAAGAATTTCTTCGAGTGAGAGAGGTCCATCTTCGTCATCGATTGAATTATTGCTGTAGCTTATGCTCTTTGGCCTTTTCTTGCGAAAAAGGTCAATAATGCGGTTGTCAGCCACTCTGTAGATCCATGCGGTCAGATTCTCAATCCTATTAATATCCCTGAAGCCAATTGTTAGCTGATAGAAGACATCCTGCAGAATATCCTCTGCCTCGATCCTGTTGGAGATTCTATTCCTGATATAACCAAGCAGACGATTCCGCTCATGTCTGTATACATCTCCTATTTTTTCTGACTCCTTAGGACTCATTATTGAGTTTCTTTTAGTCCATAGACGAAAGTAGTGTACAAATATTTTAAATTTTAGAGTAATTTTCTATTATATTATCTAAAATGGAAATAAAATGTTGGTTTATAGATGATTAGACAGGTAAATATTTAACCGTTTCGAAGTAATTGTATATGGCGTGAAGTCATAATTCAAACCAGGAACTGATACCCCCACGATTATAAATAGTAAGCATTTCAAAATCAGTGATTTGATCTTGTTTTTTATGGTTTAGATAACATCTGTTAGCTGGCCCTTCAAATTGTCACTTTGGCAAAGGAATACCCACAGCAAGACAATTAAAGTTGGATTTTAAAATATGCAGGGAATCAGGTAATGAACTTTTTATTGGTTTATATTTTTACTCATTAATTGTAGGCTTAGGTTATACTTTAGATAAGCTTGTGATAACATGAACCATAATATAAGCATGATTATAATAATTTCTTTGTGATGAAGATTATGATGGAAAGTATAAGGCTAATGATAATCATTGTGGTGAAAGGAATATATATTTTTATATTATTTTTAATTATTTCAATATCACCAGGTAAATGACCGATCCAACTTAATTTATTGCCTGCAAAATAAATAACCAACCCAACAAGAATAAGTAATATTCCCAGAAAAATTAAAATTTTACCAATTTGTTCCACTATCTTTTCAGATAAAGAGAATAATAAAAAGTTATTAAAAGTTATTGAAATTTAGATTAGATACATCAGCCTTCTGGTCAAAATTTCGTTATGATAACACGAATACCGGGCAAATGCAATAGCCCGTTTACAAATAAAGAGTACACTTAAAAAAACTGTAATCTTTTTTCTAATAATTCCGGTTTTGATAAGCTTATATTTTTGTGCTTAATAATATTCATATACTCGCTTGCAAATTAAAAAGGGTTTATCATTATCGAAAATTAATGCACTTACCCAATTTCCATGCTTGTCATACTCGGTATAATCATTCTTTACAGTTCTTATAATTTCTCCTTTCCCATTCAGGTATTCTGCTTTTGTATAAAATCCTTTATCGTTATATTCATTCCGAAAACTGTTTAGGAGGGAATCAGAAGCGTTAAATGACATCAGACCAGTAACCAGGGATAAATCATTCCAGGTGACACTATACTTTCTGGTTAACTCTCCGGATGAATTATAAGATTTTGCTTCAGTAACATTACCCTTTTCATCAAGTGTCGCCGAAAACTTGTTTATCAGGGTATCAACTCCACTTCGATATCTTTGATTTCCATTGTGTCTTCCCTGTTCATCATATAGCAATTTAGTGTAAACTCTTGGCGTATCCTGCTCGATCCAGGTAGCTTTTAATATTTGATTATTCTCAATCTCTGTAACCCATGAATTAATTTTCATTTCATCTGTCACATAATCTACTCTGGTAACTAGACCTGATTCATTATAGAATGCCGTGAAATCAGATGACCAGTTAAGACTGTCTCTTTCTTTATCTGTTAAAAGATTTCCCGGCTCATATTGACCATTCTTTTCAATGGCCCAATAATTCAATTCCTTCACTGATTTAAGCTGTCCATTTAAATATTCGGGAGAAGAATCATAAGGTGTAAATTCAAAGAGCGCTGTAGTTTTTTTTGATTCCTTCTCTGTGCAACCGGTAGAAAGAAACAGACCAATAAACAATAGGATGAATAAAGTTCTCATTTTATTAAATTTTTGTTAAATAAATGAAATTTATGAAATTAATCTTCCAAAGTCAAGTAAATCGTTGAATATATGAAACATATGTATATAATTCAGAGTCATTTAATAGTGTCATATCAACGCAATATTGACTTATTATGATTTAAATCTTTGAACTAAAAATAAAAGGGTAAATGATTTCTGATTCCGGATTTGAGAGTGCGGATTTGTTAACTAAAAGTGTAATAAAGAATGACAAAAACAGAAATTAACGAAAGAATCAATTTCATGGTATGAAGTAGAAAACACTAAATTGTTTTTCTTCCATTATGTTTTTAAGTA
>CAZKMG010000015.1:0-3448 GCA_964553465.1 uncultured Bacteroidaceae bacterium | reverse complement strand
AGGGGAATTAATTCAAAATTAATTTGTTTTTGCACTTTTATCCGCTTAACCTTGACTTGAAAATCTCAAAACTTGCAGAAAAATTAATGTGCTCTATCCATTCATGAACTACATCGGGAATTTGGACTTATGTATTTCTATTTGAAGTAAATCGATTTGACTTAAATATAAACAAACTGTATCTTCGATTAATATAAAATTACCGAGGATCTTTTACCATGAATGAATTAAAAATCTTTTTAGCATCTGAAAACAATGAAAACAATCATCCAGTTGTTAGAATTTAGTGCAAAGAAGTATGCAAACAATCCCTATCTTCTTGAAAAGAAAACTGATCATTATGAAGCCCTTACATATAAAGAAACAAAAGAGCAGGTTTATAAAGTTGCAGCAGGACTAATTGCTCTGGGAGTCCGGAAAGGGGACCGTCTGGCTTTAATCTCTGAATCTCGTACCGATTGGGTAATCAGTGAACTTGGGATTTTGCACACAGGGGCTATTAATGTGCCACTTTCCATATTGCTCAAAGAAGGTGCTGACTTGAAGTTCAGGTTGGATCATTCTGACACCAGAATAGTAATCATATCAGGGAACAACAGGAATAAAATAGATTCGATAAAAAAAGAACTAAAAAAAATTGAAAAAATAATTCTTCTTGATCCGAAAGATAATTATGAGGATGACGAAATTTTTATAGAAGAAGTAAAAAAAATCGGAGAGGAATATCTTACTAAGAATTATGATAAATTTCTTGAAATAATTAACTCCATAGATCCGGATGATTATGCAAATATATGTTATACATCGGGGACAACTGCTGATCCGAAGGGAATCATATTATCGCACAGGAATTACACGGCTAATATAGAGCAAACCCTTACACTTATGGATCTTCCTGAATGGTGGACTACCCTCCTTATCCTTCCGTGGGATCATGCATTTGCACATACAGTAGGAATTTATATACTTATGGCCGCAGGTGCGAGCCTTGCAGCTGTTCAATCCGGTAAATCTTATCTTGACAGCCTAAAAAACATTCCAGGAAATATCAAGGAGATCAGGCCGGTCTTCATCCTTAGTGCTCCAAGCCTGGCTAAGAACCTTCGGAAAGGTATTGAAAAGGGAATCAGGGAAAAGGGCAGAGTGGCCGAAACATTATTTAAACATGCATTGAAAATTGCCTACAGGTACAACGGAATTGGATGGGACAGGGGAAAAGGATTCAGAATATTGCTTAAGCCTCTGTTAAAATTGTATGACATGATTCTGTTTAAAAAAATCAGGGCTAACTTCGGTGGAAGACTAAAGTTTTTCTTTGGTGGCGCAGCTTTACTTGATATTGAACTTCAGCGATTCTTCTATGCAATAGGAATACCAATGCTTCAGGGCTATGGGTTATCAGAGGCAGCTCCAGTGATTTCAGGTAATACCGAACTGAAACATAAACTTGGGTCATCAGGAATTATTGTTAAAAATCTTGAACTAAAAATTTGTGATGAAGATGGAAATGAAGTGTTAGTTGGAGAAAAAGGTGAAATTGTAGTACGTGGGGAAAATGTTATGAAAGGATACTGGAAGAATGAAAAGTCAACTAAAGAGACTATTCGCGACGGTTGGCTCCATACAGGGGATATGGGGTACGTGGACAAAGATGGGTTCCTTTATGTCCTGGGGAGATTTAAAAGTCTCCTCATTTCAGACGACGGGGAAAAATACAGCCCTGAAGGAATTGAGGAGACAATTACAGACAGATCTCCCTATATCGATCACCTGATGCTCATTAATAACCAAAACAAATATACATCGGCAGTTCTTGTCCCTAATAAAGAAGCTTTAGAAAGATGGGCAAAAAATCATCATATCAATATTTCTGACATTGAAGGTCAGAAAGCAGTCTTGCTTGAAATTGAGGCAGTTATCAACCAGTATAAACAGGGTGGGAGATATGATAACTTATTCCCATACAGATGGCTCCCTGCGTCAGTTGTAATAGTTGATGAACCATTCACCCTTGACAATTCACTTCTGAATAGCACTGGTAAAATGGTTAGGGCGAAAGTAGTTGAATATCATCAGGATAAAATAGACTATTTATATACTCCTGAAGCAAAGAATATAGTAAATCCAATAAATATTGAAGCCATAAGGAAACTTTTCGGTATTATTAATTTATAATTTTTTGTACCGTTTTCTCCAATAAGCTTAATCACAGAATTATTTTAACATTTCTTGAACAGGAGAAAAATTTTCCAATCCTCAATACCTAATAAAGAAATAAATAAATTATCGTTATCCCGTCTGAAGGGAACAATTGAATCAGAGATATAAATAATAAAAAATTTTATAAGGGCATATACGTATTTTCACAAAAAAAGAATGCTTCTTTAAACAGTAGAGAATGCTATAATTATAATGAAATTAAACGATTTCAAAGGATATTGGGTAAATAGTTACTAATCTGTCGAAAGTTGAGAACTTAGCTAAGACTATAATAATTAAATTTTTAAAATGAAAAATTAAAATTTGGATGAAAGTTTAAAATTATGGAAATGTGATAGACAAGGTACCACTACAATTTATGTTCCCTGTATATGTTTTTTCATCAGTTCCACCAACTTGCAATACCCTTATTGAATAAGAGCCTGCAGGCACATATTCATAAGTATAAACAAATCCAGCATCTGCTGTCAGGAAGAGGAATCCGTTAACAAAAACCTGATATTGCGCCGCCGATTGGTTTGTTAACTCTAAAGTACCAGTTTCATAGAGAGTAGATGTAATGACTTTGGTCTTACCAGACTCTAGTGCATCAGTTGTCAGGATGCTGTTCACATTATTAAGGCAGCCTTTTTCAACAAACCAGTAATAAGTAATCGCATCTAAATTGCTAAACCTTACTTTTCCATCTGAATCCGATGTTTGAGTTGTGCCAAGTTGATTTACCTTGTTTTGCAAATCATTTAAAGATTTGTAGAGTTTTACCGTAGCACCTGAAACAGAGTTCCCGGATTCATCTATCAGCCGGATTTCTAAAGTCGTAGAAGTGATTGGATCATCCTTTGTACAACCGAAATTAATAATAAAAGTGGCAATTATAGCAAATAAGTAAAATTGTAATGTTTTCATAGGGTCAAGGATTAATATTGTGATTCCAAATTAATCTTATTTCATATTTTATACTAAGATTAAAATCTTCCTCAGTATAATAACAAAGTTACATGGATTAAGTTCTTTTAATAAGCTAATAATAAGCTATATTAAATTCCCATATTCAATAAGATCCTGTGAGATATAATATTTTCTGCAAAGGCTAATTACCATACAAGATTTTACAGTATAAAAACAGACTTATCATTTTGGATCAGATAATCAGATTAATCCCCATTCAATTTGAATGCATTTTTCAATATGTGTATCTCAACCCGGAAAAAAGCAAAAATAATTATTT
>CAZKMG010000014.1:0-23204 GCA_964553465.1 uncultured Bacteroidaceae bacterium | reverse complement strand
TTTTACTTCCCGCAGAGCGGGATTTCGGCTAACGCCTCAATTTTACTTTTTACTTCCCGCAGAGCGGGATTTCGGCTAACGCCTCAATTTTACTTTTTACTTCCCGCAGAGCGGGATTTCGGCTAACGCCTCAATTTTACTTTTTACTTCCCGCAGAGCGGGATTTCGGCTAACGCCTCAATTTTACTTTTTACTTTTTACTTTTTTACCCCCCTCGTTACCCCGTTACTTCATAACTTTAATCCGCATTGCCAGATTGTAAAACCTTTCGCTCACTGAAATTCTCATTGATCTCATTCTCTTATTCTCAAATTTTCACCTTATTCCATTCTAAACTACCAATTCACTCCTGGAATAAATGCATCTTCTATATGCTCAATCTCATTTTTCCCTTCGCTAAAACTTATTATAATGATATCAAACCGGGTCTTTTTTTCAATTTTGTATTTATTGATATATGATTCAGTTGCGTCAACAATGTTACGGAGTTTTCGGTTTGAAATAAGTTCATCAGTTGTGACATTTTTATTCATCCTGCTCTTAACTTCCACAATTACCAGTGTATTGTTTATTTCTGCAATAATATCTATTTCTTTGTGCAAGTAATGCCAGTTTCTGTGAATTATTCCATATCCAGCGTCAGCGAGATACTTTGCCGCTAATTGTTCAGCCCGTGAGCCTGATTCATTATGAGAGGCCATGTTAAAAAATTTGGGAATGCAATTATTTTAATTCGAAAACAAGGCTGCTTGCATCATTTTCTACCCTTAATTGCATTTTTCGACCCATTATCAGCGTATAGTTTTCAGATTGATGTCCTGCCGGAAAAGAAAATGCAACAGGAAAAGTAAATTTCTTGGTAATTTCAGCGATAATTTCATCATAATTTTTTCCAAAAGGGATTGTATTATCTTTTAATTCATTAAATCCTCCAATAATAAGGCCTTTAATTTTATTCAGGCATCCGCTTATTAAAAGATTCAGCATCATCCTGTCAATGTGGTACAGGTACTCATCAATTTCTTCGATAAACAATATTTTACCCCTTACATCTGGGAAAAACCCGGATCCATTGAGACTATATAAAACAGAAAGGTTCCCTCCGGTAAGTTCAGCAGAGGAATTCCCCTGTCTGTTGAATGGTGATTGACTGAAAGAATAACTAAGCTCTTCTCCAAATAATGCTTTTTTTAGAGTAAAAGCTGAATCCACAGTTTCCTGAATGCCCGGATTATAATTGATGGGCATCAGGCTGTGGATACTTTCAGTATTTAAATATTTATTAATAAATGAATGGAAAATAGTAATGTCAGAAAATCCAACGATCCATTTCGGATCTTTTTCAAAACTTGAAAAATCAAGAAGCCTTAATGTTCTCAACGACCCATATCCTCCCCTGGCAGAAATAATGGCCCTGATTTTCGGATCCCCGAGCATCTCCTGAAAATCTGAAGCCCGTTTTTCATCACTTCCGGAAAACTGATCCTGCTCATGAAAAAGATTTTTCCCAAAACGATACTTTAATCCCCATAAATCAAGCAGTTTAAGAAATTCTGAAATCTCAGATTTATTGACTTTTTTTGCCGGGGCAACAATCCCTACTGTGTCACCTGTTTTTAAGTATCTGGGTGTGATCATAATAATTACAAATTAAGCAATAATTTATTGTATCAGAAAGGAATAGAATGGGAAAATATTTTTTATGTGAAACATGGATTTTTAAAGAAGAATTCCTTCGATAAACCTAACCTTCCGGTCATTAAAATTTAAGTCAAAGTACAGTTTTTATTGAATTTATTCTTGAATATTGTAACTTTCGCTTCACACAAAACTATTGTTTTGAAATCGGCATGATTCCAAACACAAACTCGTGAAGCGTTCTCATAGCTTGTCCCGCAGCAGTCGGGAAGTCAGGTAAGTAAATATAATCACTTCAATATCAGGCGCATATGCACTTTAAGTCAATTGAAATAAATTATTAACTCATGAAAACAAAAAGTTATCTGTTTCTAATTTTATGTCTTCCCTTGAATGTTTTCAGTCAGTTCTGGAATCCAGCTCAGATGATTAAGTTCAAAAGAGTTGGATCTGCCATTATTTCCCCTGACGGAAACAAGGTAGCCTATACTGTGTCCGTACCTTTGATGAAAGGTGAAAAATCTGAATATTTAACTCATATCTGGTTAGCTACAACAACCGGTTCAATGAACCGTCAGTTTACTTATGGCGAACAATCCTGTTCAAATGTCAGGTTTTCACCAGATAATAAATATCTGTCATTTACTTCTTCACGTGATGGAAAAGTACAATTATACCTGATGGCTATTGATGGTGGCGAAGCAGAAAAGATTACCAGTCAAAAAAGTAATATCGGGTCATACGCATGGTCTCCTGACGGAAAAAAAATTGCCTTTCTGATGTTAGATACGCTATCAGCGAAGGAAGAGAGGGACAAAAAAGAAAAACGCGACATGGAAGTGGCTGGTAAATATAAAAATGCCCAACTATATACTCTCTCCCTTCGGAAAAACGATGAGGGTGAATACCCGGTCCGGCGATTAACTCGTGGTAATTTTCATATCACTGATTTATCCTGGTCTCCTGATAGTAAAGTTATTGCATTTACCCATCAGGAAAATGCATCTCTGGATATCTGGTCCACTTCTGATATCTCAATAATTCCTGCTGACAGCGGTGCAGTTAAACTTTTAGTTCACAATGCCGGTCAGGACAGTAATCCTATATATTCACCTGACGGACAATGGATTGCCTTTCTTTCTGATGGAGGAAAAGCCAGTTGGGTCGGCCGTATGGACATCTTTATTATACCTGCTTCAGGAGGAGAGTCAAAGAAATTAGCTTCCACTTTTGACCAGGATCCCCAATTGATTGATTGGTCCCCTGACAGCAAGGCCGTATGGGTGTTAGAAACATTAAAAACATCACGTGTTGTTTACATGCTTCCTGTCAACGGTAAACCTCCATCTATGATTAGCAGTGATAATGGCTTCCTTTCAAATCCTTCTTTTAATAAAAATGGTGAAATCATGGCATACATTTATCAGGATGTTTCCTCCCCTCCTCAGGTAATGATCCAATCTCTTAAAGATAAACAAATTAAAAAGCTGTCTTCTGTAAATGAGGACTTTGCCGGAATAGGCCATGCCCGAACCGAAGTGATAAGCTGGAAATCAAAGGATAGAAAATATGAAATTGAGGGATTAATAACTTATCCCGAAAATTATCAGAAAAACAGGAAATATCCTTTGATATTAGTTATTCACGGTGGTCCGGCTGGCGTGTTTGTCCGTTCCTATACAGGGGCTGGATCACTATTTCCTATCCAATCATTAGCCCATGACGGTTATGTCATTCTCCGGCCCAACCCGAGAGGAAGCGGAGGGTATGGAGCCGACTTTCGGCAGGCAAATCATGATGACTGGGGATTTGGTGATTATGAGGATATTATGGCTGGTGTAGATAAACTGATTACCGAAAATATTGCTCACCCTGATAGTTTATGCGTTACTGGTTGGAGTTATGGAGGATATATGACATCGATGGTCATTACCAAAACGAATCGCTTTAAAGCAGCCATGGTAGGGGCTGGAGTAACAGATCTGTTTAGTTTCACGACTACATCAGACATTCCTGGATTTATTCCCGACTATTTTGATGTCGAGATGTGGGACAGACCTGATGTGTATATGAAACATTCGGCCATGTTTAATGTGAAAAATGTTAAAACTCCGACTCTAGTTATCCATGGGGCAGATGATCTTCGTGTACCTCTTTCCCAGGGACAGGAATTATATGGGGCATTAAAACGAATGAGTGTAAGCACTGAAATGGTAATATATCCAAGAACCCAGCATGGACCTCAGGAACCAAAATTTATCCTGGATATTGCAGAAAGGACATCAGATTGGTTTAATACATACCTGGAAAGAAAAAAATAATCAGAAATGATGACCTGGACCCAATTATTATAATTTTCAGGATTTTCTCCATTACAGGATAGATAAAATTCAATATTTGATGATTAAATGATTAAATTTTGGGCATTGGGAGTTATTCCTGAGTTGGAGATGAATATTCCTCTCATCATAATCGAACTTTCATTGAATATCTGCTATTAACCAAAACTATACCTTATACCTAATAAACGGATCAACTTACGCATTTAATAACAGAAATTAAACCTGAATTTAATCATTATCTTTGCCCTTTGTTTTTCACACAATTTTTTGTCTTTATGAAAGAATACAAAAGATACCTGTTAACTGCAGCTTTGCCTTATGCCAATGGGCCAATACATCTTGGTCATCTTGCCGGTGTTTATATCCCTGCAGATATATTTGCCCGCTATTTGCGTTTGAAGTCAGAGGACATAATATTTGTCTGTGGTTCTGATGAACATGGTGTCCCAATTACTATAAAAGCCCGTATGGAGGGTATTACTCCGAGAGATGTAGTTGATAAGTATCACGCTTTGAATAAAAAGGCTTTTGAGGATCTAGGTATATCCTTCGATATTTATTCACGAACAACCTCTCCGGTACATTATGAAACTGCTTCAGAATTTTTTCTTAAACTTTTTAATAAAGGTGAATTTATTGAAAAATACACTGAACAATATTTTGATCCTGAGGCTGGACAATTTCTAGCCGATCGTTACATTATCGGTACCTGCCCTCGTTGCAATTATGAAAATGCCTATGGTGATCAATGCGAAAACTGTGGATCAACCCTGAATGCAACTGACCTGATTAATCCTACTTCAACATTATCGGGGGCAACCCCGGTACTTAAAGAGACAAAACACTGGTTTCTTCCTCTGGATAAATACGAACCTTTCCTGCGTCAATGGATCCTGAAGGAAAATAAACATTGGAAACCTAATGTTTATGGGCAATGTAAGTCATGGCTTGATAGTGGTCTTCAACCCCGTGCAGTTAGCCGTGATCTCGATTGGGGAATCCCAGTGCCTGTTCAGGGCGCTGAAGGAAAAGTTCTATATGTCTGGTTTGATGCACCTATAGGGTACATTTCAGCTACCAAGGAATTAACACCTGATTGGGAAAAATACTGGAAAAGCAAAGATACCAGACTTATTCATTTTATTGGAAAAGATAATATTGTATTCCATTGCATCATTTTCCCTTCAATGCTGAAAACTGAAGGTAGTTTTATCCTACCTGAAAATGTTCCTGCTAATGAATTTTTAAACCTTGAAGGAGAAAAACTTTCCACTTCCAAGAACTGGGCAGTATGGTTACACGAATACCTCCTGGATTTTCCAGGTAAACAGGATGTTCTGAGATATGTTCTATGCGCAAATGCTCCGGAAGCCAAGGATAATGATTTCACATGGCGAGATTTCCAGTCACGAAACAACAATGAACTTGTTGCAATACTCGGAAATTTTGTCAACAGGGCCCTTGTTCTTACATTGAAAAATTTCGGAGGAAGAGTCCCTGAATCAGGTTTTCTGGAAGAATATGACAGGCAGGTACTGGAAGCTTTTACTTCTATCAAAGAAAATGTGGAAAGAAGCCTGGACACTTTCAGGTTTAGAGAAGCCCTGAAGGAAGCTATGGAACTCGCACGCCTTGGAAATAAATATCTAGCTGATACGGAGCCATGGAAACTGATTAAAACAAATCCTGACAGAGTAAAGACAATTTTAAATACTTCTTTGCAGATTACCGCAAATCTCAGTATTCTTTTTGATCCTTTCCTTCCTGATACTGCAAAAAAGCTTCGGTATATGCTGAATATTAACCCTATGCTATGGAAAGATCTTGGCAGAACAGATTTAATAACCACAGGTCATCTTCTAAATGATCCTGGATTATTATTCGAAAAGATTGAAGATGAAGTAATTAATGCGCAGTTGCAGAAGCTTCTTAATAACAGGAAGATGAACCAATCCTTGACCGCAGTTATAGAACCTCAAAAAGAAAATATCAGTTTTGAAGAATTCGGTAAAATAGATATTCGAGTGGCAACCATCCTTGAAGCCCAGAGAGTACCCAAAACGAATAAACTTATTAAACTCACTGTTGATACAGGACTTGATAAAAGAACCATTGTTTCCGGGATTGCTGAATTTTTCAATCCAACAAAACTGGCAGGAAAAAAAGTGTGTGTGCTCCTCAACCTTGAACCCCGAGAAATTAAAGGGATTAAATCACAAGGGATGATTCTTCTTTCAGAAAATGCCGACGGCAGGCTTTATTTTATTGAACCGGATGAACTCGCTATAAATGGAACCGCTGTCAAATAGACATCAATTCCGGTAGTTAATTATTTTTTTCTTTTGCCTAAATATTTGATATTGATTTTCGTGAAAAGGATCATTTCGTGAAAGTTCGAGGATAAAAGGGGTTGATGAAACCCAGCGTTCTTTTACTCAATCTTCCATATTCAAACCCAGAAGCCATGCAGCATTATTTTTCGTTTGCCCACGGAATCTTTGGAGTTCCTTTAATCCGGCTTCTTTATCCCTGAATGATAAGGCACTAACCCGGTAAAGATTATTCCCCTGTTTAATGATCAAAGCAGGGTAACCTTTCATTGTAAGTTCCCGGGCTAATTCCTGCGCATTCACGGTATCTTTAAAACTTCCGGCAATAATATGGTATTCCTTGTATTCCTTTAAATTTAACGAAGGTGCACTGAGGGTAATTGGTGTGTCTTCATCCGGGAGAAGTGCATTTTCCGTCTTTGACATGGAATCAAGTAATACCTCAAGATCACCAGGTTGAGTCTGTTTTTCATCTTCGAAATGAAGAGTTACAGTGTCTTTGGTCCAGAAATTTAAAGCATCCAAAGAAGGATTGTCAAGAATATCTGTAGTCATCCTGAGTACTATAAATCCACCAGCAATCACAACCATTGCACCCATAATATACCAAAAAATATTCCGGTTATTTTTTACAGGTAAGTCATTATTGTCAACTTCTTTTTGAAGTACAACCGGGGGAGGCTGAATTGGGGCCTCTTTCTGATCAGGTTTATTGATTAAGGCAGATTCTTTTTCCCCTGATTCATTTAATAGTTTTTGTTCCTCTTCAAATGGTTCCAATTCAAACGATTCAAGTCCGAATGAATCATAATCCACAACAAATGACGGATCTTTTTCAAACCGGATGACATTATCCTCATCCCGGTAAAGGCTTCCCAATCCTTCAAAATTAAAAGCTTCCCCTTTATTCAGCTTAAACACAACTTCATCCACAAATTCAAGAACTTTCTGCCGTGCTTCTTCCAAATCCGTTTCTTCGGCTGAAGCCAAACTTTGTGATAATTTTCCATCATCCAGTGTAATATCAGGGTTAAATATTATTCCAGTACCAGGTGGAACAATTTTTTTCCCTTTTATTTTGGCTGGTTCCTTAACCAGATCCAATGAACCTAGTCCGGGGAGTGTAATCCTTCCGTTAAAAAGTAATTGGTTCTTTATGTATTCTGAAAATGCCACTTTATCTAATTTAATGCAAAATTAATTAAAACATTGGTAACAATTATTTATGTTTTATAAAGTTACTAACGTAATTTTCACATTTTGCATTATTTCATATCCTTCTTAATGGTTACATTTGTATACCAAAATAAAATAATGAAAGAGATCCGAATGGTTGACCTTGGGGGTCAGTACGAGAAGATCAGGAATGAAATAAATATAGCCATCCAGTCGGTCATGGATTCAACTGCATTTATAAAAGGCCCTGAAGTAAGTAGATTTCAGGACTCTCTTGCAAAATACCTTGGCGTATCTCATGTAATTGCATGTGGCAATGGAACGGATGCTCTTCAGATAGCTTTAATGTCTTTGAATTTGCAACCTGGGGATGAAATCATTACATCTCCATTCACATTTATTGCAACAGTCGAAGTAATCCGTCTCCTCGGTTTTAAACCTGTCCTGGTAGATATTGATCCTGAAACCTTTAATATCGATGCAGATAGAATTGAAAAAGCTATTACCAACCGTACCAGGGCTATTATTCCCGTGCATCTTTTCGGGCAATGCGCAGATATGCATAAAATTACTGAAATAGCTTCACGGTATAAACTAAATATTATTGAAGATACAGCCCAGGCCCTGGGTGCAGAATTTATTTTTTTAGTAGGAATGAAAAAAAAGGCAGGAACAATTGGAATGATTGGTTGCACATCTTTTTTCCCGTCTAAAAATCTTGGAACATTTGGTGATGGAGGGGCACTTTTTACCAATGATACCGATCTGGCTAATAAAATAAAGGTAATTGCCAACCATGGTATGTTAAAAAAATATCATTATGATTACGTAGGTGTAAATTCCCGTCTTGACACTATTCATGCAGCCATTCTGAATGTTAAACTGAATTATCTTGATATTTATAATAGTGCAAGACAATATGCTGCCGCTTTCTACGATAATGCATTCAAGGATATTGCTCAACTGGTTACACCTGTGAGAAAGGATTACTCAACTCATATTTATCACCAATATACCCTTAAAGTCAGAAACGGGAAAAGAAATGAACTACAATCCCATCTTTTTAAAAATAAAATTCCTTCCATGATTTATTATCCAGTAGCTGTTCATCAGCAGTCAGCATATATTGATCTGGGATATAAAAAAGGGGATTTCCCGGTTGCAGAAGCTACTTGTGAAGAAGTTCTTTCCCTTCCAATGCATACCGAATTAGATGAGGAACAATTGATGTTTATTACAGAAAAAGTAATTGAATTCGTAAAATGATAGCCATGATTAAAGACTATTTCGCACATGAAACTGCAATAATTGATGAAGGATGCAGGATTGGCAAAGGAACTAAAATATGGCATTTTACGCACATCATGCCAGATTGTGATATTGGTGAAAATTGTAACTTAGGGCAGAATGTTTTCGTATCATCTAAAGTCAGACTTGGGAAAAATGTCAAAGTGCAGAACAATGTATCCATATATACTGGTGTAATTTGTGAGGATGATGTTTTCCTGGGCCCTTCAATGGTCTTTACAAACGTTGTAAATCCGAGAAGTAATGTGACACGTCGGGATAAATATGTTGTTACTCTCGTAAAACAGGGTGTAACTGTAGGTGCCAATGCAACAATTATTTGCGGACATACAATTGGCAAGTTTGCATTTATTGGAGCAGGATCTGTTGTTACACATGACGTTGCTGATTATTCCCTGGTTGTCGGCAATCCTTCCAGGCATGTTGGTTGGATGAGTGAGTTTGGACACCACCTGAACTTTGATGGGAACGGTATTGCAATCTGCCCTGAAAGTAAAGAAAAATATTTACTCACTAATTTGACAGTTCAAAAAATTAAATAGTTGTATGGTCAGGAAAACTCCCAAAAATTTTGCCCTAATTGGTGTTGCTGGATATATCGCTGTCAGACATCTGAAAGCCATCAAGGATACCGAAAATTTATTACTTGCAGCACTAGATAAATTTGATAGTGTTGGACTTATAGATTCCTACTTCCCGGACGCTGATTTTTTTGTGGAATTTGAACGATTTGACCGACATATTGACAAACTTCGTCGTAGCGGTAAACCTGTAGAATATGTGAGCATTTGTTCACCTAATTACCTTCATGATTCACATATTCGTTTTGCACTTCGTAATAATGCAGACGCAATCTGCGAAAAACCAGTGGTCCTTAATCCCTGGAATTTTGACGCATTAAAGAATTTCGAGAAAGAAACTGGTCAACACGTATACTGCGTTCTACAACTAAGACTTCATCCCTCAATTATTGCCCTGAAAAAGAAAATTGAAAATAGTCCTGCCGGAAAAATTCATGACATTGATCTGTCTTATATAACCAGCAGGGGAAACTGGTATCATTTTTCATGGAAAGGAAATGAAGAAAAATCAGGTGGAATAGCCACAAATATCGGCGTACATTTTTTCGACATGATTACATGGATATTTGGTAATGTCAAACAAAACATTGTTCATGTATTACAAAATGATAAAGCAGCCGGTTATCTGGAACTTGAGAAAGCAAGGGTGAGATGGTTTCTAAGCATTAACTATAATGATATACCTGACACTTACAAGGAGAAAGGACAAAGGACTTTTCGTTCAATAATAGTTGATAATGAAGAAGTTGAATTCAGTGAAGGATTTACAGACTTACATACACTAACTTACGAATCGATTTTAAATGGGGAAGGTTTTGGTCTGGATGATACAAGAATTTCGATTGAAACTGTATTTAATATCAGAAATTCTTATCCTATTGGACTGAAAGGAGAATATCATCCCCTAGCAAAAACTATTAAATTATAATTATGTTTAAAGAACTAACTGAAAGGAAATTTAAGCTTGCAGTAATTGGGCTCGGATATGTCGGGCTTCCGATAGCACTGGAATTTGCCAGGAAAATAAAAGTGATTGGATTCGATATAAAATCGGACCGCATAGAAAAATTAAAACAAAAAATTGATCCCAGTAATGAGCTGGAACCGGAAGCATTTGATAATTGCGATATACTTTTCACGTCAAATCAGGATGAGCTTACTGAGGCAAAGTTTTTTATAATCGCCGTTCCAACACCTATCGATGAACATAAAAAACCTGATCTTAAACCTCTTCTCAGCGCAACTTCCATCGTTGGAAATGTTTTAAAAGAAGGAGATTATGTAGTATATGAATCTACTGTTTATCCTGGCTGTACAGAAGAAGATTGTGTCCCTCTTCTTGAAAAAAACTCAGAATTGAAATATATTAAAGATTTCAAAGTGGGTTTTTCTCCTGAACGGATTAATCCTGGCGATAAACTTCATACTCTTACTAAAATTGTCAAAGTTACTTCTGGTTGTGATCCAGAATCAGCAGAAGAAATTGCCAGATTATATGAGATGATTATAGAAGCAGGTATTCACCGTGCAAGCTCTATTCGTGTTGCAGAGGCTGCCAAAATAATTGAAAATAGCCAGCGCGATATTAATATTGCTTTCATGAACGAGCTTTCGATGATTTTTAATAAAATGGGAATCAATACCTATGAAGTGCTGGAGGCAGCCGGAACAAAATGGAATTTTCTCAATTTTTACCCCGGCCTCGTCGGCGGGCATTGCATTGGGGTTGATCCTTATTACCTGACATATAAATCTGCAAAATTCGGACATCATGCTCAAATGATTACTTCCGGTAGAGCTATCAATGACGGTATGGCTGAACATATAGCAAAACAATTGATTCAAAAACTAATTTCACTTAGTAAAAATCTGAAAGACTGCAAAATATTAGTATTAGGAACAACATTTAAGGAAAATGTTAGTGACATTCGTAATTCTAAAGTGGTTGATGTGATCAATGAATTAAAAAGTTTTGGATTAAAAGTTGATATAGTTGATCCGCATGCTTCACCTGACGAGGTAAAAGCTGAATATGGTTTTACTCTTTCACCCACTGTTAATCCACGTTATGATGCCATTATTGTGGCAGTCAATCATGCTAAATTTCTTCAATTCGATGAGAAATATTTCCGCAGTATAGTCCGTGAGCCAGCTTTGCTATTCGACTTAAAAGGAATTTACCGTGGTAACATACATCATTTAATCTATTGGACGTTATAATAATACGAATAACTTAAGGGAATATAAATCAAATCTTATATCCTTAAGTAACATGATCTTGACAATTAATTTTAAAATATGAATAAGTTAATTCTGGTCACCGGTGGCACAGGTTACATTGGTTCACATACATGCGTTGAATTGATCGAAAACGGATATAATGTCGTGATTGCCGATGATCTCTCAAATTCTGACATTTCTGTGCTGAACGGGATTGAAAAGATTACAGGGCTCAGGCCGGCTTTTTTAAAGGTCGATTTATCAGATTATATTAAAACCCGAAAATTTTTTGACGCATATCCAGGAATCGTTGCCGTAATTCATTTTGCAGCATCCAAAGCTGTCGGGGAATCAATCAGTTTTCCCCTCAAATATTACTATAATAACCTGAATTCCCTTATGAACATCCTTCAGGAAATGATCAGAAGGGATATCCCCAATATTGTTTTTAGTTCTTCCTGTACTGTTTATGGTGAGCCTGATTCTTTACCTGTTACAGAAGAAGCTCCACTAAAACCGGCAAATTCACCCTACGGAAATACCAAGCATATTTGTGAAGATATTTTACGTGATGTAAATCTGGCTAATCCTTATCTAAAAATAATATCATTAAGGTATTTTAATCCGATTGGAGCTCATCCCTCAGTATTGATTGGAGAACTACCCCTTGGAGTCCCTTCCAACCTGGTTCCGTTTATAACTCAGACTGCCATTGGAATTCACGATGAGGTAAAGGTGTTTGGCAATGATTATAATACTCCTGATGGATCTGCCATTAGAGATTATATAAATGTTGTTGACCTTTCCAAAGCACATGTAATGGCCATTAAACGTCTTCTTGGTGAAAAAAATAAAAAATCATATGAGGTATTTAACCTAGGTACAGGAAAAGGATTGTCTGTTCTGGAAATTATTGCTGCTTTTGAAAAAGCTACAGGACAAACTCTGAAATATCGGATAACAGATCGTCGTCCGGGAGATATTGAAAATATTTTTGCTGATGCTCGCTTGGCAAATAGGGAACTTCATTGGAAGGCAGAAAAGGAAATTGAAGAAACTCTTCTTTCTGCATGGAAATGGGAAAAATATATCAGGTCAAAATAATCTTTCTCATGAAGACCATTCTGATCACTGGTGGCGCAGGTTTTATTGGTTCACATGTAACGAGACTATTCGTTAATAAATATCCGGATTATAAAATTGTGAACCTTGATAAGCTTACATATGCTGGTAATCTTGAAAACCTTACTGATATTGATACCAAACCCAACTATACTTTTGTAAAAGGGGATATTGCAGATGATAATTTCATCCGTCAATTCTTTGATTCATATCAATTTGAAGGTATTATTCATTTGGCAGCTGAATCGCATGTTGACCGCTCCATTTCAAATCCAAGGGATTTTATTTATACAAATATTATTGGTACGGTTAACCTGCTTAATGCTTCGAAAATGATATGGCGAGAAAACATTAAAGGGAAATTGTTCTATCATATCTCTACAGATGAAGTGTATGGAAGCCTTGGAAAAAATGGCTATTTCATCGAAGATTCTGCCTATGATCCCAAAAGCCCCTATTCAGCATCCAAAGCAAGCTCAGACCATCTTGTTCGCGCTTATAACCACACTTATAATTTACCTACAATAATTTCAAATTGCAGCAATAATTACGGGCCCAATCAATTCCCTGAAAAACTAATCCCACTGGCCATTAATAATATTAAAAATAATAAATCCATTCCAGTCTATGGAAAGGGTGAAAATATCCGTGACTGGCTTTTTGTGGAAGACCATGCTCGTGCTATTGATCTTATTTTTCACCATGGAAAAATCGGTGGCACATATAATATTGGAGGGAACAATGAATGGACTAATTTAAATCTAATCCTGCTTCTTTGTCGTATCATGGATGATAAACTGAACCGCAAACCGGGGACATCAGCAAAACTGATCTCTTTCGTAAAAGACAGGGCTGGCCATGATTTAAGATATGCCATTGACTCTTCCAAGATTCGTAAAGAACTCGGTTGGGCCCCTTCTCTTGATTTCGAAGATGGCCTGATCAAAACAGTGGACTGGTATCTTTCTAATGAAAAGTGGTTGAAAAATGTCCTTTCGGGTGGATATGTCAAATACTATGAAAAACAGTATGGGAAAGGTAAATAAAGATTTATAACTATTTCATTTCCTGGTATTCTTCACTTCAATATTTCAACATCATCTGGTTTTATTCCACCGTAACCGACTTTGCCAGGTTTCTTGGCTGATCGACATTACAGCCTCTCATAACTGCTATATGATAGGCGATTAATTGTAAAGGAATCACAGATAATAATGCAGTCAACTCATCAGATGCATTTGGAATCTCAAGTACATGATCTGCCATACTTTTAATAATTTGATCCCCTTCGGATATAATAGCAATTACAATTCCGTTACGCGCTTTAATTTCTTGAATATTATTAACAATTTTATCATAAGATCGGTCCCGTGTGGCAATTACAACTACAGGCATATTTTTGTCGATCAGTGCAATTGGCCCGTGTTTCATTTCTGCAGCAGGATATCCTTCAGCATGAATGTAAGAAATTTCTTTTAACTTTAAAGCACCTTCCAAAGCGACAGGAAAAGAAAATCCCCTTCCCAGGTAAAGAAAATTTGTAGCATTCTGATAATGAAATGCAATATCCTTAAATGTCTCGTTTAATTTCAGTATCTGTTCAATTTTAGCTGGTATAGCTGCAAGTTCAGAAATCATAGACCGATATCTTTCTGATTCAATATGTCCCCTTTTATATCCTATCATAAACGCCATCATTGCAAGCACAGTAACCTGAGCAGTAAAGGCTTTTGTTGAGGCTACACCAATTTCAGGCCCGGCATGAGTATAGACTCCTGCATGTGTCTCCCTTGAAATACTCGAACCTACAACATTACATATTCCAAGCACTGTTGCACCCAATTCCTTGGACAATTGCACGGCAGCCAGTGTATCAGCAGTTTCCCCACTCTGGCTTACAGCAATAACCAAATCTTCCTCTGATATCATGGGATTTCTATATCTGAACTCAGACGCATATTCTACTTCAACTTGCACTCTGGCAATATCCTCAAAAAGATATTCGCCAACAAGTCCCGCATGCCATGAAGTACCACATCCGATAATAATGATCCGTTTAGCAGTTAATAATTTTTGTTCAACAGTAAATAATCCCCCAAGACGAATAGATTTCCTGTCCATCGATATTCTACCTCTGAAAGTGTCTTCAATTGATCTCGGTTGTTCAAATATCTCTTTTAACATGAAATGGTCGTAGCCAGTTTTCTCAATTTCACTTATTCCAAGATCCAACTTTTGAATTTTTGGAATAAGCATATCATTTTTGAGATTTTTCAATATAAGCTCATTCCTGGTCAGGATTGCAACATCATCATTGTTCAGATAAATAACTTTGTCGGTATGTTCAATAATTGGGGTTGCATCAGATGCAATAAAATATTCATTTTTACCTATTCCCAGCACCAGGGGACTACTTTTTCTTGCAGCTATGATTTTATCTGGTTCGTCTTTACATAGAATTACCAGTCCATATGCCCCGATAACTTTTGTAAGGGCATGACGTACTCCAATCTCAGCAGTAACTTTTCCTTTGAGGTAAATAAATTCTATCAAATTGGCAAGTACTTCAGTATCCGTTTCACTTTTAAAAGTATAACCTGCACGGATAAGACTGTTTTTAAGGCTTAAATAATTTTCAATGATACCGTTATGAATAATGGTAAACAATCCGTTCATTGATGTATGGGGATGTGCATTCACGTCATTCGGCTCCCCATGCGTAGCCCAGCGTGTATGCCCAATTCCTACAGAACCAGGAACTTTCTCCCCGTTCATGTACATTTCAAGATCAGATACTTTACCCTTCTTTTTAAAGATAGATAGATCCTTGTCAAGAAGAGCAATCCCTGCAGAATCATACCCGCGGTATTCAAGCCTCTTTAATCCGCTTATTAGAATAGGATAAGCATCCCTGTTACCGATGTAGCCAACAATACCACACATAAATTCTATTATTTTTCAGTATAAGTTACCTGAAGCATTATTTTTGGTTTTAAACTACCAGTACCTTTTATTATTAAGCGTTCCGGAGATTCACTACTGGAATAGGATACCAAAATTAAGTCTGAATTTTCTATTTTTCTATCAAGATAATTTTGTAAATGCAAACCAATATTAATTATAAATGCCTTTTTTGATTTATAATAGGTCCCGTCATAATATGAACTACTGATCTTATAATCATAAAGATAGTTATATTCACCATTATCTGAAAGCCTGAATAACATGAGCTTGGAGGGAAAATTATTTTCAGAAATATTAGCGGTTTTAAAATCAGCAGGGATAATAAGAGTAGCTTTATTGATAGCCACCCTTTTATTATTAAGGAAAGTATCTAGTTGAGGAAAACTCAATCTCACTGAAACGCCAGCAAGTCCTTCGATAAATAAAATCGAATCATTTAATCCTGGTTGATCCAGATGATTACTAACCGGATAATTCTCATAATCGTTGGTAAAAACACTAAACACGGGAACATATGGTGAGAAATACATACTGTATTTCAATGACCCGTTATAATACATCTCGATCTTTGAACCGTCTACATAAGGATTGATTATTGCATATCCTCCTCCCTCAGTGACATTATCGGTCCTTATGTAAAAGCCTTTAAATTCCTGGGTAAAATTTGTTATTCTTTCATATACAGAATCTGGTAGTACAAAGAACCTGTTTAGATAATTTTCATTTGTAATTCTGATTTTAATTGTGGAATCATCCGGACTAAATACTGACGAGCCCAACTCATCTAAGTCATATTTGCCATTAACATCAAAATCGGAGTAATATAAAGTGTCTGTGGGTAGTGTTTCGGTAATTCCATAAATTCTGACTGTCTGAGGTGTCAATGTATCTCCGTATGCCCTGGTAATGTTAAGAGTAATTAAAAAAGAATCGATTGAAACGATACTGTTAGGAGGAGTTGGACTAATTGGCAGATACTGAGCAACCATACCGGCAGTAGAAAAACCAAAAATACTGTCTTTCAAACTACCTATCGGAAGATACTGGTTTAATGAAGTAACCACATTTTTCCCTGTAATTGTATATGCATTTATGACTACAGAAGAATCAATTTTAACATAAAAGTTATCTTCTGAAGGCAAAATATCTCGTCCTAAGATGCTTGGATCCTCCTGGCAACCATCTAAACTTACTAACAAAACAGTTACAACTACCGATAGAAATACCTTAAAAAATCGGAGGGTTTTATAAGCTGAAAAAGAGCTTGTGGAAATTTTCATCTGCACTAGGCTGTTAAAATTCTGTCATAGAAAACGGAATATGCATCAATATATTCTTCTGGGGACTGATAATCTAATAAAGGAATGGCAAGTTTTTTCATAACACCTTCAAGTTTTGAGGGAAAACTCTTACTCCCCATGATGATTCCGTCTGAATATTGAAAAGCTATTTTCGCAACATTTATAAAGTCAGGATTATGAATGACCTTAATATCTTTCTCTTCTATTCCATTATATTTTACTTTACGTAAAAAACTTTCCTCCAGCCTATCATTATAATTTTCGTTGTAAGCAGAGAAAATCACCCTTGAATTTTTAAATAACGGATCATCATAAAATGATCTTTTAATATATAATGGAACGAGGCTTGTAAACCATCCGTGACAATGAATGATATCAGGCGACCATCTCAATTTCCTTACTGTCTCTAAGACACCTCGGGCAAAAAATATCATTCTCTCATCATTATCATCATAAAATCTTCCTTTCGAATCTTTTAACACAAATTTACGCTGAAAATAATCTTCATTATCAATAAAATAAACTTGCATTCTGGCAGATTGAATGGATGCAACTTTAATAATCAGTGGGTGATCAGTATCATCAATGATTAAATTCATTCCTGAAAGCCTGATGACCTCATGAAGTTGATTTCTCCTTTCATTAATGTTGCCAAAACGTGGCATGAATGTTCTTATTTCCCAACCCTTCTCCTGAATACCTTGTGGAAGATATCGCCCAATGAGTGACATTTCTGATTCGGGTAGATAAGGTGTAATTTCCTGAGAGATAAACAAAACTTTCATGTTTTCCATCGGAATACTGATTGTTTTTTTAACATGCAAAGATACAAAAATTTATTAAGAAGATAAATTATGCTATCTTTCAATAAGCTTATCAATGAATTATAATAAACCATCCATTATTATTTGAATAATCCATATATTAATTTCTAATTTTGCAAAAATTTTATCTGATGAAGCTGGTTAAAACACGTGAAGAATTGATCACTTGCCGAAGAGCCCTTGATGGTAAGAAAAAAAGTATTGGTTTTGTCCCAACCATGGGTTCTTTGCATTTGGGACATCTATCACTTGTCAAAGAAGCCAGCCAACAGACCGATTCAGTTTTTGTGAGTATTTTTGTTAATCCCGCTCAATTTGATGATCCTTCCGACCTTGAAAAATATCCCAGAAACCTGAAAAAAGACCTTGAACTTCTTTCTGAATATGAAAAGATTGATGTCGTTTTTGCACCTGAGATAAATGAGATGTATCCGGAACCGGATAAAAGAATTTTTAATTTTGGATATCTTGAAAACATCATGGAAGGGCAAAAACGTCCTGGTCATTTTAACGGTGTGGCACAAATTGTAAGTAAACTATTTGAAATGGTTCAACCACATAAGGCATTTTTTGGTCAGAAAGATTTTCAACAACTCGTCATCATAAAAAACCTGGTAAGACAGTTGAATATGAATATTGAAATTGTTTCCTGTCCCATTATCAGAGAATCTGACGGATTAGCTATGAGTTCCCGCAATCAGCTCCTAAATCCCGAGGAACGAAAACATGCTGTACAAATTTCTAAAGTATTAGCCGAAGCCTCTTTAAAAGCATCCGAGATGAATGTAGATAATTTAAAAGAATGGATTACTTTTACATTGAATAAAGATCCACTGATTCGTGTTGAATATTTTGAGATTGTCGATCCTCTTAAATTAATACCTGTTCGCGACATCAAACAACCAGGAAACAAAGTTGGATGTATTGCTGTTAAAATTGGAAAAGTAAGACTCATCGATAATCTTATTTTTGACTAATTTTGAATAATCATGAATATTGAAATCTTAAAATCCAAAATTCATCGTGTAACTGTCACAGAATCAAACCTTAATTATGTTGGCAGCATTACTATTGACCTGAATCTGATTGAAGCTGCCAATCTTGTTGCAGGAGAAAAAGTGCAGATTGTCGATATTAACAATGGCGAACGATTCGATACATATGTTATTATAGGAGAAAGAGGCAGCGGGCAAATTTGTCTTAACGGTCCTGCCGCCAGAAAGGTTGCTATTGGGGATATTATTATTATTCTGTCTTTTGCCTCTATGGATTTCGAAAAGGCGAAAAAGTTTAAACCTGTTATAATTTTTCCAGATACTGCAACAAATAAATTAATCTGAACCTGAATTGAAGCGACAAATTATCAAAATACTCAAATTTACTGGTTTTCTTGCTATTGGTATTTTTCTATTATTTGTCGCATTTAATGGAATTAGCATTCAAAAAATTATTCATGATCTTAAGACAGTAAAATATTCATGGATCATGCTTTCGCTTGTCTTTGCTATCATAGCCTATGCAAGTCGTGCTTACCGCTGGACCCTGATTATCGAACCCCTTAATTTCAAGCCATCTTTCCGAAATACTTTTTATTCATTGATGATTGGTTACCTTGCAAATTTTGCATTCCCAAGGATTGGCGAAGTCACACGTTGTGCTTCACTTGCAGGTAAAGAAAAAATTCCGGTTGACAAGCTTTTAGGAACGGTAATTGTTGAGAGAGCGGTGGACCTCTTATGTCTGATAATTTTTTTACTTTTTCTACTCTTTGTCCAGCTTGATAAATTTGGTTCTTTTCTTGGTAATAATATTTTTAAACCACTTTCTGAAAAAGTAGTGGAAACTATGGCATTTTCCTGGATACTTTATATATTATTCATTGCTTTGTTCATTTCCGGTATTGCCGGTTATTTTGTTTTCAGGGAACAATTAGCATCTATTAAAGGTGTAACTAAAGTAAAAAACCTCATCAAAGGTGTGATTAGCGGACTAAAAACGATTTATACGATGCAGCGGCGCTGGGAATTTCTGCTTCATACGATAATTATTTGGACTATGTATCTCCTGATGACCTGGGTAGTCGTTTTTTCCATTTATTCTACCTCCCAGCTAAAAATCATCGATGGAATTTTTATCCTGGTCATTGGTGGCCTTGGAATGTCAGCTCCTGTTCAGGCGGGAATTGGAGCTTATCATTGGATCGTATCCAGGGGTCTTTCAATTGTATATGCTCCAACTGTAAGCCTTGAAGACGGTCTGGTGTTCGCAACAGTTGCTCATGAATCACAGGCACTTCTTGTGATACTCATTGGTTCCATATCTTTCATACTTCTCCTGAAAAAGAAAAGGAAAATATAAGTCGATATGATACCTTAATAATAAGGTTCATTAAATAAATTACAGTCCATGAATGAACTTGAAAAAATTAAGAAAAAAATTTATACAAACGCTGATGCTGCTGAGAGAGTGCTGAATTGGTGGCGTAAAACTCATCAGAGAATTGTTTTTACAAATGGGTGCTTCGATATAATTCATCGAGGACATATCGAAATTCTTTCAAAAGCGTCTGAACTTGGAAATAAATTAATTATTGGGCTTAATTCCGATAATTCCGTGAAAAGAATCAAAGGTTCAGGCCGGCCATTACAGGATGAATATAGCAGGGCCTTAATCCTTGCTTCAATGCGATTTGTTGACCTGGTAATCTTTTTCTCCGAAGATACACCTTATAATCTTATTCAAACAATCAGGCCTAAAATTCTTGTTAAAGGAGGCGATTATCTAGCTGAAGAGGTCGTTGGTCATGATATTGTTGCAAAGTACAAAGGGAAGGTGATAATTATTAATTATATCGAAGGATTTTCAACCTCCTCCATTATAAAAAAAATTAATGAATAATCATTCTGCATATTTAAGCTAGATCTATTTTGTATTATTTATAATTGAAAACATTTTATATATAATTTATTGAGTTTAAATGGAGCCATATTCTCCTGCAGTTTGATTTACCTTCCATTTCGTCTTACAATAGTCGATTTATCCCTGGAAAGATATTGTTAATTATAAACTGTAAATGAGGTCTTGTATTTATTATCTTTACAAGATCATTAGTATCAAATACCGCTAATCTTTATTGTGTGGTGGCCAAGTCAAAAACAATATATGTCTGCCAAAATTGTGGTACCGATTCCCCAAAATGGATAGGCCGCTGCCCTTCTTGTAGCCAGTGGAACACATATGTCGAGGAAATAATTACAAGAAATACTGGTTCCCAGGTTTTTTCGGCAAATGAATCTCCAACTAAACCAGAAAAATTAAGTGATATTAGTATTCAGACTACAGTTAGGACCGATGCACAAGATAGTGAATTTAACCGTGTTCTCGGTGGAGGCCTTGTTCCGGGTTCGCTTACACTGATTGGGGGAGAACCGGGGATTGGAAAATCAACACTGGTTCTGAAAATTGCACTGAATCTGCCCCATATTAAAGTTTTATATATATCCGGCGAAGAAAGCGGACAACAATTGAAACTACGTGCTGAACGCCTTGTTGGGAAAGCTCCTGTTGGAAACCCGGTGATCTATACCGATACAAACCTTGAAAATATCCTTACTATTGCCAATCATGAAAAACCTGGCATGATTATAATTGATTCTATCCAAACACTTACCTCCCAATATATTGAATCCTCCGCAGGAAGTGTTTCACAGGTTCGTGAATGTGCTACTCGTTTACTGAAATATGCAAAGGAAACTCATACTTCTGTAATCCTTATCGGACATATCACAAAGGATGGTAGTATTGCAGGACCTAAAGTCCTTGAACATATTGTGGATGTAGTATTGCAATTCGAAGGGGATACACATCACCTATACCGGATACTTCGTTCAATGAAAAACAGATTTGGTTCCACTTCAGAAATAGGGGTTTACGAAATGCAGGGCAGAGGTCTTGTAGAAATATCAAATCCTTCTGAAATGTTTATCGGAAGAAATCCTGAGCAATTAAGTGGTATAGCTGTTTCTGCAACTATGGAAGGAATCAGACCCCTTCTCATTGAAGTTCAATCCCTTGTCAGTACAGCAGCGTATGGGATGCCTCAAAGATCAGCTACTGGCTTTGACCTCAGAAGGCTAAACATGCTTCTTGCCGTGCTCGAAAAACGAGCTAATTTTAAACTTATATCTAAAGATGTTTTTCTTAATATTGCCGGTGGAATCCGGGTGGATGACCCGGCGACCGACCTGGCAGTAATAAGCGCCGTCCTTTCTTCCACAGTTGATGTTGCTGTCAATAACCAATGGTGTTTTGCAGGAGAAGTAAGTCTATCTGGTGAGATCCGTCCTGTTAACAGATTAGAACAGAGACTTATGGAAGCGGAAAAACTTGGATTTAAGAAAATGATCGTTTCTCAATATAGTAAGAAAGTTACAAATGCCGATAATTTCAATATGGAAATTATATTTATTTCAAAAGTTCAACAATTACCAAAAATTCTTTTCGGCTAGTAGCTTTTAATTATTATAGCATGGAAGGTATTCCTTTAATACGACCTGAGTTTTATTCATTAAGTTCAATCTATAAAATTAAACGGCCGGATATTGAATCCGGAAGTACTTATTATTTCCATACTGCAAGTGGATTAACTTACCAGGTTACCTTTGGAAAGAAGAAAAATAATTACTTAGGCAATATTCTTAATTTCAGTGTTTTAAGTGATGAGTATGAAGATGAGTATTCTGAGACAAACAGAGGGGAGGTATTTGCTATTATAAGGACCATGATAGAAATTGTTCGTATCTATCACGAACACCATCCCTATTCAAATAGTTATGAATTTTCTGGCGAATTTAAAGAAAAGCGAGATACTGATCAGACTAGCATACGGACAAAATTGTATTTCAGGGAAGCCCAGAGAGTAATTGACACTAATTACTGGAATCTTTCTCTTGATGAAAATAAAGTAGTAATTACGCGTAAACCATTATGAATGTCTGTTATCCTTGATATTAAAAACCTTTGCATTTGCCACCAGGGAAATTACCCACAGATTTTGGTTAATCAGGTCTCATTTCAAGTTCATACAGGCCAGATTTTAGGTATCGTTGGTGAATCTGGTTCAGGCAAATCTCTCACAGCATTATCTATAACCTCATTACTTCCTGAAAATATCAAAGTATGCAGTGGTGAAATTTGGTATTCATCAGAAAAAAAAACGGTTAATTTGCTTTCTCTGGACAGAAAAGGAATCCGGCACTACAGGGGGAGAAAAATAAGCATGATATTCCAGGAGCCAATGACCTCCCTTAATCCTTTTATGAGTTGTGGCAGGCAGGTGGAGGAGGCCATCCGTGCCCATTTTAATTATAATCCTTATGAGGTTTATCATCAAGTTCTA
>CAZKMG010000013.1:0-23673 GCA_964553465.1 uncultured Bacteroidaceae bacterium | reverse complement strand
AGAATTTTATAAAAAAACTTAAGTTTACCCGTGATATTCAGGTTTTTGTAGTTAACGAAGCAGGTGCATCAGTATATTCCGCTTCTAAAGTAGCCAGGGATGAATTCCCACAATATGATGTGACTGTCAGAGGATCTGTCTCCATTGGCAGGAGATTGATGGATCCACTTGCCGAACTTGTAAAAATTGATCCTAAATCTATCGGTGTAGGACAATATCAGCATGATGTCGATCAGTCCAAGCTCCAGGAAGGGCTTGACCAGGTAGTTGTGAGTTGTGTGAATCAGGTTGGGGTGAATGTGAACACTGCAAGCAAACATCTTCTTACTTATGTATCAGGACTTGGCCCAAGCCTTGCGCAAAATATAATAGATTATAGAAAAGCAAATGGGCCATTTATGCAGAGAAAAGAACTATTGAATGTCCCACGTATGGGTGCCAAAGCTTTTGAACAGGCTGCCGGATTTCTTCGGATCAATAACCCTGAGTATCCACTTGATAACTCAGCGGTTCATCCCGAAAGCTATCTGGTTGTAAATCAGATGGCTAGTGACCTTCATTGTACAATTTCAGAACTAATGAAGAACAAAGACTTACGATTAAAAATTGATGTTCAACAATATATTACCAAAACTACCGGATTACCAACCCTTATTGATATTATGGAAGAACTCGACAAACCTGGGAGAGATCCACGTTCGAAAATAGAAGTATTTGAATTCTCAAAGGATGTGTTTTCAATTTCAGACCTCAAGCCAGGAATGATATTGCCCGGCATTATCACCAATATAACAAATTTCGGAGTCTTTGTCGATGTTGGAGTAAAACATGATGGGTTGGTCCATATTTCCCAAATGGCCAACCGATTCATTAAAGATCCTAATGAAGTAGTTAAACTTCACCAGCATGTAAAGGTAAAAGTACTTGAAGTGGATGCAACAAGGAAGAGAATTCAAATGACCATGAAGGATTTAGATTAAAGGGTGCTGGAGTGATGGAGTTGCAGGTTTAGAGTTTGAGTAATTAGCAAGAGGAACACAAACGTCAATCTAATTACCTCTTGCTCGAGTCCCACACTCAAACTAATTAAGTGGCATCAGTTGGTAAAAACTCAAATAATTTATTATCAAAAAAATGGTCTATTGTTTCCAAGATTAGCTTTATGCACTTTTCAATGATATATACCTTAATTTCTGAAATTTATATACATTTGATGATAGAATATTCAAGTTAATAAGCCATACTCATTGATAATAAGCCTCTTATAAATAAAACTGTAATTACCTCACTATTTCTTTCTTGTTATTAATGAAAAATAAACTAAAGATGGTAGAAGAAGAAAAATTAACATTACTTAACGGAAAGCTTTATTACCAGATATTTATAGCAGGCGCTAATAAAATCCTTGAAAATCAAAAGCTACTAAACAGGATAAATATTTTTCCTGTTCCTGATTCGGATACAGGGACAAATCTTGCTTCCACCTTCAGGGCTGTGATTGACAATACGCATCCGGATATTTCTTTCAAAGTGACAGCAGATGCAATAGCTTTGGCAGCATTAAATGGGGCAAGGGGAAACTCAGGTGTAATTTTTGCCCAGTTTCTGTATGGTGTAAGTGTTGAAGCCGGCGATGGTTCTAACTTAAACATTGAAGGTTTTGCAAATGCCATTAGCAAGTCTGTTAAATATATTTACCAGTCTGTAGCAACACCGGTTGAAGGCACAATGCTAACGGTAATCAGGGAATGGGCCGAATTTATTTACAGCCAGAAAGAAAGAATTGATGACTTCAAAAAACTTTTCAGCCATTCATATGACATTGCATTAAAATCACTAAGTGAAACCACAAAAAAATTAAAAGCATTAACACTTGCTAATGTAGTTGATGCAGGAGCTAAAGGATTTGTTTTATTTCTTGAAGGGATTATCGATGGTTTGCATAAGACTGCACTTCATGAAGAAATAACCGCATCACATGCTGAGATTGAATTAACAGGTCTTGAATATATTGAAAATGAAAATTTCAATTTCAGATATTGTTCGGAAGCCCTAATACGTTCCAGCTTTATTGACCATTCCATTTTATCTGCATCTATAAAAGAAATGGGTGATTCATTAGTGATTGCCGGATCCGAAAAAATGGTCAGGTTACATATTCATACTGATTATCCTCATCTGCTTTTCGAAAAACTCAGGGATTTCGGAGCTATTTCATATCAAAAGGCAGATGACATGAAAAAGCAACATGAAGTCGTATATCATAGAAAATACAATATTGCTCTTGTCACAGATTCCACGTGTGACCTTCCTCAGCAAATCCTTGAAGATTATCAGATTCAGATAGTTCCTTTGAATATTCATTTCGGAGAAACTCAATACCTCGATAAAATAACCATTCAGCCCGATCAGTTTTTCCGTTTGTTAGAAACGGATAAGCATTTTCCATCAACAAGCCAACCCAATGAAGCAAGCTTTGCAAACCTTTATTCACATCTTGCCAGTAATTATGACTCTATCATAGCCGTTCACCTTTCAGGTAAATTCAGTGGAACTCTTAATAGTAGCATGAATGCCGCAGAAAGAATTTCAAAGGAAACAGGAAAAAAAATCAGTATTATTAATTCACATCATGTTTCGGGTTCCCTTGGACTGCTGACACTGAGAATTGCTCAGGCTATTGAGACGGGAATACATCATGATGAAATAATTAGACTGGCGGAAATATGGAAACTTAATGTTAAAATATTTGTTAGTGTAAAAAGTCTGAAAAATATGATAAGAGGCGGACGTGTGGGTAAAATGAAGGGTTTCATCGGTAACCTTATGAACATGAAACCCATTATATCGCTTGATGATCAGGGCGGATCTCAATTATTTGATAAAGCATTCAGCCAGAAGGGAAATATGAAAAAAGCAATACGCCATATCCAGGATTTTCTGGGTAAAAATTCTCTCCGGAATTATGTAATCCTTCATGCCGAAGCCCTCGAAAATGCTGATTTGTTCATAAACAGGATGAAGCAATTAACCGGTATACCACCTTTATCTGTTATAAATATTTCTCCAGTAGTTGGTCTAAATGCCGGTAAAGGAACCGTCGCAGTGGCACTGATGGTAGAATAATATATTTTACATGAATAATCCATTTATTCTTACCGGACTAGTTATTTTCTTCTACATGATTTCTATTTACCTGATTGCACAATATATCAAGGATAATTCAATTGTTGATATCGGTTGGGGATTTGGATTTGTTGTCACCATAATTTTTCTTTTTATTGTTACAGGAAAAAAGAATTCTATGACATTAATCCTGTTGGCCATGATTACAATCTGGGGATTACGTCTCACAGTACATATTTATCTCAGGAATAAAGGCAAGCCAGAAGATTTCAGGTATGCGGCCTGGCGCAAAAGCTGGGGTAAAAAAGCATCTTGGATTGCATTATACAAAGTATTTTTGCTGCAAGGAGCCATCATGTGGGTAGTATCTTTACCGATTATACTAACATTTTACGGGTCCTCAGAAGCTCCTGCACCTACTAATTTTATTGGGATTGGATTTTTTATTGCAGGTTTTCTTATTGAGTCTATTGGAGATTACCAACTTAAAATTTTTAAAACACATCCAAAAAATAAAGGAAAGATAATTACTTCAGGTTTATGGAAGCACACCCGCCACCCAAATTATTTTGGAGAAGCACTTTTATGGTGGGGAATTGCAATCTTTTCCATCTCAAAAGGCGTATTCCTACTGGCTCTGATCAGCCCCGTGATCATTACTTTACTTTTACGCTATGTATCAGGAGTCCCAATGCTTGAAAAAAAATATAAGGGAATTAAAGATTTTTCAGAGTATGCCGATAATACACCCGTTTTTATCCCCTTTTTTGGTAAAAAGGGTAAATTGTAGTATTTATTATTCCTTTAGAAGTTCATTGGAAAAAATTATATTCTGTAATTTTGATTCTGATTTGTCTGTTTATCTACATATCCTTAAATAGATTATTCACAGGTTGAGAGTAAAATATTGGGTGACTGATTGCATAAATTATACAAGACTTTATACCAATTCAGTACCTAACTATTTTAAAACAATAATTATTTAGAGTATTTTTATGGAATCAATTCAGTTTACTTTAAAAAACATCTTCAAGAAATACTCTCAACTATTTTTAATTGTCATATTCTTCCTTTCCGGGAGCACATGTGATCGTAATCATCGAGTATCACTTTATGAACCTGCTACGGGTCCATTTGTAGTGTTAGTCAAATCTGGAAAGCCAAAGTCCCTTATAATTATACCTGCTGAGCCAACATTTGTGGAAGAATATGCAGCATCTGAACTTCAAAAGTATTTCGAAGGGATCTCAGGAGTAAAAGTACCAATATCCAGGGAGAACGGGACCGGTTATAATGTCTATTCCATATACATTGGAAAAACCAGGAAGTTAACCGAAGCGGGAATTCGCATGGATGAAGAAAAAATGGGTCGTGACGGTTTTGAAATTAAGTCCCTTCCAGATGGACTTATTATTGTTGGTAAAAATGACCTGGGGACAGTATTTGGAATATATGAACTTCTTGAACGATATTTCGATGTTCGCTGGTTTATGCCAGAAGAAGAGTACTATCCTATAAATAAAACACTTAAAATTGGTCAGATTAACCTGATATTTAAACCTTCCTTTATTTTCCGAGAGGTATATCATGGAGAATGGGCATTACATCAACGGATGAACACCAGCATTAATGTTGGAGACCACTCTTTGGGTATTAACATGAAGTGGGATGCGCACACTTTCAGCAAACTTATACCTAAAGAAAAATATTTTACTGAACATCCGGAGTATTTTGCCCTGCTTGATGGGAAAAGGTCAGTTACAGATATTCCGCCCATCAACAGCACATCACCAAATAATCAGCTATGTACGTCTAATCCGGAGGTGATAAAAGAAGTGGCAAAGAATCTGATTGACACACTCGATACCCATCCCGGGATTGATGTCATCACACTCAATCCCAATGATGGCGGAGGATTCTGTGAGTGTGAAAATTGTCGTGCCATGGATGAACCAGGCAGGGATGCAATTTCAATATTCTCCAGACGATTCCATAATTTTAACAATGAAGTGGCAAAAATTGTTAAAGTGAAACACCCTGAAGTGTTAATAAAAGTGCTCGCCTATTCAAGGTATACTCGCCCACCTCTTGATCCGGATTTTAAACCCGAGGATAACCTTTTATACCAGCTATGCCATATTAAATTTTGTCATAATCACCCATTGGGAAGCGATATGTGTATACCAGGTGAAACCTATGAGCCAACAGATGAATTTTTCCCGAACCAGGAGTTTGAAAAAATCCTAAATCAATGGATAAATTTATCATCTCATTTGTTTGTTTATGAATATTATGATATTATGGGTATACGTACTGCAAATCTGCCCTGGCCAATGATCCATACTATGCATTCGGATATACCATTTTACAGGGATAAAGGAGTAGAAAATTTTTACACCCAATCAGTTTCCCCATGGCATCGAAATGGGTTGAATTATTATGTTGCCGCAAAATTGGCGTGGAATGCAGATATAAATGTGGATGCGTTGCTCGATGATTATTTTGATAAATTTTACGGACCTGCTGCCAGCCCGGCAAAGAATTATTTCCTTACTATGGAAAAAGCAATGCAAGAATGGAATGGTTGTATATCATATGGGCTTCAGGGCGTAGATGTTAATGGTGTTGCAGGTGTTGGGATAAGGACAACAGCACCAAAAATTTACACCTCATCGGTCATGGAAATCCTCGAAAGAAATCTATTGCTTGCTGAAAAATTTTCATCAAGTACTGAAGTATCAGCCAGGCGTGTGGCCATGATTCGCAGGATGCACCAAGAAACTAAGGAAGCATTGGCAATGATCAGATAATATATCAAGTATAGATCTCAATCAATGCATATGGAGTGCATTTGAAAATCCAGATGAATGAATATTCGATAGAGTAATAAATATGGTAGGTTTGAGTAATATTGATAATGATAACATGATAAAATATTAAAAAGTCCGATAATTAGAGATACAGACAAACTTAATTCAATTGATCTTTTTATCTTTTGTTAATGAAAAAAATATACTTGTGATAACCATGCCCTATGAAACATATTAATCTATTGAACATTAAGTCGAGAATTCTGGTTTTATTAATAATTGTTTTATCCGGAACTTCCTGTAAAAATGAAACTATGATGAATTACCCGGTTGCCCGTAAAGTCCCTAAAGAACTAATCATCCATGGTGACACAAGGCTAGATAATTATTATTGGATGCGTGAACGTGAAAATCCTGAAGTTATTAAATACCTGGAACAGGAGAATGCATATTTTGAAACAGAAATGTCTGATACGAAGACTCTTCGTGAAAAATTATATAACGAAATAATCGGAAGGATTAAACAGACCGATATTTCAGTTCCCTATAAATATAAAGGCTATTACTATTATACCCGTTATGAAGAAGACAGGGAATATCCAATTTACTGCCGGAAAAAATCTTCACTCGATAGAAAGGAGGAAATTATGGTAAATGTGAATGATTTGGCCGCTGGATATAGCTATTATCATTTGGTTGGTATGTCCGTTAGTCCTGATAACAAAATAATTAGTTATGGAGTAGATACTTTCAGCCGGCGTATATATCTAATATATTTTAAAAACCTTGTAACAGGTGAAACTTATAAAGACATACTTCCTGCAAATACAGGCAGTGCGGCATGGGCTGCTGATAACAAAACAGTTTTTTATACAAGAAAGGATGAAAACACTCTTCGTCCATACCAGGTATACCGTCATGTGTTGGGCACAGATGTTTCTACTGACAGACTTATTTTCGAGGAAAACGACGAAACATATAGTTGCGGTGTATATAGTACTAAATCGAGAAAATATATTTTAATCAGCAGTTATGCCAAGTTATCTACCGAGTATAGATTTCTTGAATCATCTAATCCAAGGGGTAAGTTTAAACTTATTGCACAAAGGGAAAAAAACCTTGAGTATGAAGTTTCTCAATATGATGATAAATTTTATATTGTAACAAACCTTGATGCTAAAAACTTTCGCTTGATGGAAATGCCTGTTTCAATGACAGGAAAGGAAAACTGGAAAGAGATTATTCCTCACCGGGATGATGTCCTCCTTGAGGATGTGGAAATTTTTAAAAATTACCTTGTTGTTTCAGAGAGGAAAGATGGACTTACACAGCTACGTATCATAAATTGGAAAGATATGAGAACAGGGTACTACCTTGACTTTGGTGAAGAGGATTATATGGCATACGTTTCTATTAATCCGGATTTTGACAGTAAACTTCTCCGCTATGGATATACTTCCCTCACCACTCCCAATTCGGTTATTGACTATGATATGGAAACACATGAAAAAAAATTACTTAAGCAACAGGAAGTCATAGGAGAATTTAAATCCAGCGATTATGAGGCCAAAAGACTTTATGTAAGGGCTGATGATGACACAAAAATCCCTCTATCGATGGTCTACCGGAAAGGAATACAAAAAAATGGCAAAAATCCTCTGCTTCTTTATGGATATGGCTCATATGGGATAACTATGGATCCTTCATTCAGTTCAATTCGTTTAAGTCTTCTTGATAGGGGATTCATCTTTGTGATTGCCCACATCAGGGGTGAACAGATCTATGGCAGACAGTGGTATGATGACGGCAAACTTCTGAAAAAAATGAACACATTTACTGATTTCAATTCTTGTGCAGAATATTTGATTAATGAAAAATATACCAGCTCCGGGCATTTATATGCCATGGGAGGAAGTGCAGGTGGATTACTAATGGGAGCAGTTATAAATATGAAACCCGAACTTTACCATGGGGTAATAGCCGCCGTACCTTTTGTGGATGTAGTAACCACCATGTTGGATAAAACAATTCCACTTACTACTGCTGAATACGATGAATGGGGTAATCCGAATAATAAGATATATTATGATAATATGATGAAGTATTCACCATATGATAACGTCCGGGCACACGATTATCCAAATATGCTTGTAACTGCTGGACTTCATGATTCGCAGGTACAGTACTGGGAACCTGCAAAATGGGTAGCTAAATTAAGGGATATGAAAACTGATAATAACCTACTCCTATTGTATACAAACATGTAAACAGGCCATGGAGGAGCCTCAGGGAGGTTTGAAGTCCATAAGGAAACTGCAAGAGAATATGCATTCCTGTTGAAACTTGAGGGGATTTACAAATAGCCGATGGGATTATCGGGGTGTGACTGATCCTCCACTTGATTTTTCAATTATTTTTTCAATTGGGTCACCCACGTATAGAATGCTGCCTGCACTGCTTGCTTCTGCATTCAACTCTTTTTGTGTATTTACTTTTGCGTGTCCGGCACTTGAAACACTGATATAACAGTATTTTGAAACCAAATCAAATGCGTTTAGTTTGCCAGCGCTGCTTACCTCTGCATGTAATTGCTCTGTTTCCCCTTTTAAAAATACATTGGCTGCACTACTTACTTCAGTACGGATTATCCTAGCTTCTACCTCAAGTTCTAATTCTCCTGCGCTGCTCACTTCAATTTCAATTTCGTCAGTTTTCAAGGAATTCTGAGATTTCACAATGGCTGCTTCCGAGACTTCAATGGATCGAAGTTGAGGGACCGTAATATGAATTTTCTTTGACTTCGCCCTCCTGATATTCATTTCTGAATAAATCCTCAATCTTCTATTCCTTAAATCGGTTTTGATAAGTTCCACCAGATTTTCATCTGCTTCAATTTCCAGGTAAGTTTTTTCCCCAAAAGTCACCAATACTTCCAAACCTGAAGATACATCAAGAGCATCAAAGTTTTCTATATCCCGTTTTTCTAGTGCAACATTACCGCTACCGGTAATTATTTCCTTGAAATCAATCATGCAGGAAGAGACCAGGCATAAGAGTATCGTTAAAGCAAACCATGCTAGTATCTTTGTTTTCATTGTGTTTTTTGTATTAAAGTTATAAAAAATTGATCTATATGAACGAAATCAATTATTAATTTTGCAAATTTGGTAATTTAGATAAGTCAGAAAATATTTTGATGATTCTGATATCTGAAAATTTGAGAATAAGAGAATGTCAGTTTGTAAAAGGTTTTAAGAGCTTGCGATGAGGATCAAGGTAACGAGGTGACGGAGTGACGTTGTCACGGCATCACGACTTGACGAGGTAACTAGGTGACGAGGTCAAGGATGTTTCATAGATTAAAAATTACGAATTATGGAAACAAGGGGCTAAATTCCTGTAATAAGATACAAACCATAACAGCCTCAAGCAAGGAATCCCGTAATAATAAATTGATCATATGAGGCTGAAATATAAGTTTTAAGGTGTAAACAAGGAAAGAAAAATGATTAGCTAATGAGGGAACCTCATAATGAATCCTCCCTGCCAAAATAACACATGATAATTTTTATGGCGGTGGACAGGAATCCCAAGGTTTATACTGGGGCTGACATGTAAGATTGTGAGAATTTCTTTGATCTGGAATTGAAATTAATTATATATCAACACGTTGAACAATTACATATATACTAAAATGAGAATATATATCATTTTTCTATTGTTTTTTTTATACTTTGACATATGCGGTTGGTCACAAAATAAAGAAAATATCTGTCTAGTAGAAACAAGGGAATATCCAGGGAGGGACCCGTATATGTGGGATGCGCTATATGCAGCTAAGAATGGCGAAGTGTATACTGGACTGATCACTGAAGGTGTCAGTTCTCATTTTTACAAATATGTTCCTTCACAGGACAAGAATGTATTGCTTTATGATATGGCAGATTTCCTTGGAGAAAGAGGAAAAGGGATCAGAACCTCCGGAAAGATCCACAATAAACCTGTTGAAGACAATGATGGAAATATCTACTTTGTACCCCTGAGTAATGGTTCCGGACCGCTAAAAATTGATTACACAAGTTGGAGGGGTGGGCATTGGCTGAAATATGACCCTAAATCGGAAGTACTTGAAAATCTTGGACTTGTTGACGAAGGATTAGGTTGCTATCCTCTTGCAATAGACACCGATAGGAAATATCTTTTCGGAGTTGGGTTTACGGGCTATTTTTATCGCTTTGACCTGAAGACTCGAATAACAAAAAACTTTGGCAGGGTCACAAACTGGGATATCTGTCGTAATATTTTTTGCGATGACATGGGCAATGTGTATGGTAGTTTTCCCATAGGAAGAATTTGGAAATATGATGCAGAGCTTGAAAATGTTATTGATCTTTCCATTCGAGTACCCTTTGATCCGACGATTTATCCTTCTCAGCTCTTGAATCCAATGATTGACCGTACTTATGACTGGAGAGCAGTAGAATGGGATCCTGTTGATAAAGTTGCATATGGTGTTACCTGTGGAAGCGGTTCCTTACTTTTCAGGTTTGAACCACATAATGGACCTGAAGGCAAAATAACCCCTCTGGTAAAATTATGTGATACCCGGTTTCTTGATTCTGAACGAAAAGATATCCCCTACTCAACATTGGCATTTACTGTGGATAGTAAAAATAAAAAGGTATATTTTGTCCCTTCTGCTCGGGAATATAATTCCGAACGATATTCGGAAACCTTTGGTAGCGGGCAATCTCATCACTTGATAATGTATGATATCAAAACAAGTAAACGAATTGATCTCGGGGCACTTCAAACAACCGATGGAAGAAAGGTTTTTGGTTGTGAAGCAGCATCTGTGGGCCCGGATGGAACTTTATATATTTGCGGTCAGGTTGAAGTCCAGGATCCGGCGAAGGCAACAAATAAAGTTAGGAATATACCTGTTGCACTTCAGTTAATAATCTACAAACCTTAAAATAATGAAGAATTCCACCTTATATGCAATCCAAAAACTAATATTTGTGTGCCTTGGTTCGGTATTTATTTTTTCATATACAAATCTGACTGCACAGGATTGGGCAAAATCATTAATAAAAAACTCTCAGCGCGTTGATTTGCGCGATCTGGGATACCCGGATGTAAATGAGATTCCGGCAAACAGTAACGCAATAACCTCATTAATAACAACTTATGATGGGAAGATCTATGGAGGAACTACTGGAGAGGAAGCCTATATATTTTTGTTTGACCCGTCCATTAATAAAGTGCGGCAACTGGGTAAGATTCCGGGGCAAGAAAGTATTCACCATGCAATGGTTGAAGGGAAGGACAGTTTAATTTATTTTGGAACTGGCAGGGATATGTTTAGAGAAATACCTCTTTCAAAAGGGGGAATAGACGAAAAAGATCCCATTGATAAATCTTTATGGGAAGATATTCTGAACTATTACAAGGACTATGAGGGAGGACACTTGTACAGGTATAATCCCAAAAAGAGTAATCGTAAAGTAAAGCTTCCGGATATGCCTGGTGAATTTGAAGATCTGGGGATCCCCCTGGCTCATAATTCTATTTACGCACTTGCAATTAATCCTGATATAAGCGAAATCTACGGGATAACTTATCCAGATGGACACTTTTTTATCTATGATGTAAAAGCCAGGAAGTTTAATGATCTTGGGACCATAGATCCTAAAATTGTTTTTCACGGGCCGGAGAGGTACTGGAGAAGCCTTTCCAGGGCTCTTGTTTGCGATGATTCAGGTCGTGTATTTATGTCCGGAACGGATGGTGTAATTAAATATTACAGCCCTGTTTCCAGAAATATTTTAACTACGGATTTAAAAATCCCAGGTGATTATTATTACATTCAATTCTATCAAGATTACGCAGTTACGGAATATTTTGCTAAAGCCCCATCAGGATTAATTTATGGAGGTACATCAGATGGTTATATATTTTCACTTGATCCTTATAAATTGAACCTTATAAACTACGGGAAAGTCCGTGCATCCCGTCGTTTAAGATGTTTAACAGTTGGAAATGATGGCAAAGTATATTTTATGGCTGGGGAACGATCCTCATCGAGACCATGCCAACTCTATCGTTTTGATCCAACTTCTGGTGGATTTGAGGACCTCGGACTATTAATTGCTGACAGAAGCCCCTACTATTACTGGCGCGGTCAGCAGTTCGATTCAATGACAACAGGAAAAGACGGAACAATATATTTTGGGGAAAGTGAACGCCGCTCACATCTTTTTTTGTACATACCACAATAAGGTTGGTTTAGGAATAGAAAATATTCAATATTTTGACCCCTCCTATTTGACAGGTTACTCAACCATCAGAACGAGTCCTTTCAAGTACTCCCCTTCAGGATGATAAATACTCACCGGGTGGTCGGCCGGTTGGCTGAGCTGGTGAAGAATTCTCACATTTCTACCGGTATTAGCAGCTGCAGCAAAGACACTTTTTCGAAAATTTTCACGGCTTACTGCTTGTGAGCAACTAAATGTAAAAAGTAAACCTCCCGGATTGATCATTTCGATGGCTCGCTTATTCAACTTCTTATAACCCTGGAGCGCGTTATTCAAGGCATTCTGATGTTTGGCAAACGCCGGAGGATCCAATACGATCAGATCATAGTTAGATCCTTGTTGATTAAAAAATTTAAATGCATCCAAAACAAATGCAGTATGTCGATTGTTTCCGGGAAAGTTAATGTTAACGTTAATTTGAGTCAAATCTATCGCGGTTTTTGATGAATCTACAGAATGAACAAGCTCAGCACCTGCATCGAGAGCATAAACAGAAAATCCCCCGCTATAACAAAACATGTTTAACACTTTCCTCCCAGAGGAATATTCTCCAAATAGTTTGCGGTTCTCCCTCTGATCAATATAAAAGCCTGTTTTCTGTCCTTTTTCCCAATCAACCTGAAATCTTTTTCTATTTTCCGTAACCATATTACTGTCAGGCACTCCAAACAAATACTCTCCCCTGCTATCAATTCCTGATTTAAATGAAAGGCTGGTCTCACTTTTATTATAAATGCATTTTAGTTTCTCCCCCAGAACAACTCTGAGTGCATTAATAATTTCATCTTTATGGTAGTACATTCCGACAGAATGAAACTGAACAACCACAGTTCCATTATAAAAATCAACAATTAATCCGGGTAAAAAGTCCCCTTCTCCTGAAACCAGGCGAAATACATTCGTGTCAGGATGATTGTCGAGACCAATTTTTTTTCTAAGGCTCCATGCAAGGGATATTTTTTCTTTCCAGAAAACATGGTTAATTTCTTCCTTTTTAAAACTCAGTATTCTAACAGCAATAGATCCAGGCTGGAAATGGCCAACAGCAAGATATTCCCCCTTGTTTGAATAAACCTCCACCACATCACCCTCCTTCAGATTACTATTCAAACTTTTAATAGCACCTGAAAAGATCCATGGGTGGTATCGTTTTAGAGATTGCTCCTTACCAGATTTTAAAATAATCCTAGACAGAGCTTTCATTGAGAAGAAGAATTACGAAGGACTTTGTAAACCTGTAAACTAACCCATGCATCTGTAGCAGCATATCTTTTTTGTGCTTCAGTGAGCACTTTTCCCTCCCAATCTGATAATTGCTGAGATTTAGAAATTTTAATTCCTAAAACAATGGCTGCCAATTTTTTAAGGCTATTGCTTTCGATTCCATAAAAACCAGAATAATTCTGCAATTCAAGAAATCCAGCCGGATTAAAGTCCCTTATTGATCTTAATCGTCTAACATCATCCCTGATAGCAACTCCAGACTTTATTATTTCGTCTTCCTCAAAAAGCGAAATAAGTTCATTGGTTATCCCTGTTTTATTAAGTCTGAACAGGAACACTTCTTTCGGAGTTGCTAACTGTAAAAGTGCAACCCTATTTGGTCTGCCCTTTTTAAAATTCGGTTTTGTTTCTGTGTCAAAACCAATGTATGAATGATTTTTCAGAATATTCACGGCTTCAAAAACATCCTCAGGGCTATCAATCAATTGAATTTTCCCCGAAAACTGGTGTATCTCAAGGGAATCAATTTCTTCCCGGGTAATATCATTCCGATATATTTTCGTCTTGCTCTCCAAATTCTTGTTGTCTTTTTGAAATAAACCAATTGCTGGTATCAATTTTTTTTAAGGAATCTCTGTTGCTTTGTTTCTGCCATGCTTGCCCTGATTCAAATTCATCCGTCATTATTGCATTATGTAAAGCCCGTGCCACTCTTAATAACTTTTCACCCCAGGTATTTTCAAAATTAGTTTTACATTCCCATAGGGCATCATTCATTATTTCCTCTGGTGAATCCCTGTAAACTTCGAGAAAATCTCGAATATCCTGATAAATATCTGAAATGTCCTCAGAAATTGTCCTTGTAATCAGCTCTGAACGATCAAAATCCATTGCTTCAGGTATATCTGAATAATCATTCATAGCTCCAAGTATAGTGGAAATCTTTCTATAAACGAGTGACCAATCCGCTTCTGTTACAACTTTTTCAGTCGTTTCATTAAATACAGGAGAAATATCAGGTACAACAATCATCCACGAATACAACCGTGAAAGAATACTGAGACCCTCCTGCACAAAGGCTTTTCTGTCAATGACCTCCTGATCATCAATCCACCTGCAGAAGTCATGTGAACTTTTCACAAATTCAAGTACTTCATGTGAATATAATATTGAGTTGCCCTCACTCATTATTAAATCAGTTGACTTACAAAGGTATAAATAAAAACACAGTGGATGGAATAAATTGATTTCATTGAGTTTTTAGGTTGGAGATAAATCTCATCCCATGCTGCCAAACCATATTCTATCGATTGCTGTGCTACAATTTAAGATCAAAATATTTTTAAGATGGAACAAGATAATCACATATAAAATAAATTTTTCAAGAGTATTTATTTCATTTATTCTTTCACCCAATAATATCTGTAATTCTCATCTTTTTTAATTTTTTCGTGCTCAACAAGCCATCTAAACACATTGATTATTTTTTCTTCAGGGATTGCGACTAAATGGGTAATTTCTTCCATAGAGAGGTGATTTTTAGTTAAATGAGATTTAAGTTCATAATTAATAATATCAAATTCGTATGTACTTAATCCCACTTCATTTCGTTGAAGACAAATATCACACTGACCACAACGGGATGAATCTTTCTCCCCGAAATAAGAGAGTAATAACTGGCTTCGACATTTATTTTTGGAGTTTGTATAGCGAAGGACTTCATTTGATCTTTCGATATATCTTTCTTTCAGGAATTGATACGTTTCGACGGAAAATCTTAAATTCTTATGGTCAAGCCTTTCTTCTGTATATATAATAACGGGATTCTTTTTTTTAGGAATGTATTGAATGACTCCAAGACTGGAGAGACGGCTCAGAAAATTAAAAATATTCTTTAGAGTCAAACCGGATCTTTTAGCCAGTAAATTTTCATCTACTGCCACGAAAGAAGAAAACATTCCAGTATATGATCGGAGCAGAAGTTTAATGAAATCGTCGAATTTCTCATTAGCTACCTGGAATTTATATAGATCATCACGTTGGATTTTAAAATAGATTCTGGAAGGATTATTGATTTCATCTGATATTTCAATATATCCTTCACGCTGCAAAACTTTCAGACTATTATAAGCAATAAGGATATTAAACTTATACTTGGATACGAAATCACCAAGAATAAAATCAAAAGACTCAGATTTACCTGCTCCAACTGGTATTTGGAAATAATTACCCAGGGCATGGTAAACTTCCTTAATTTTCTTAATTTCAGGAAATGATATAGTTATCCTTTGATTCATTGACTTTTTATCCGATTCATTATAAAGCATGACCGCTAGAGCTTTTTTCTCATCCCTCCCTGCCCTGCCGGCTTCCTGAAAATAGGATTCGAGTGAATCCGGAAGGTTAAAATGAATCACAAATCTAACATCAGGTTTATCAATCCCCATCCCAAAGGCGTTAGTTGCAACCATTATACGAGTTTTTCCTTTCTGCCATTCTGCCTGTTTACGGTTACGATCCTCATGAGATAATCCCGCGTGATAAAAATCTGCCTTGACGTTTAGTCTTTGCAGAAATAAGGCGACATCTTTAGTTTGCTTACGGTTTCTTACATATATTAACCCTGATCCTGAATTTTTAGATATGATCCTTTTTATCCTTTGATACTTATCTTCAGCTATATCAACCATATAAACCAGATTCTTCCTCTCATAACTCATACGATAAACAATCCTCTCCCTAAAATTCAGTTTGTCCATAATGTCCTCGAGAACTTCAGGAGTCGCAGTTGCAGTTAACGCAAGCATTGGGGTGTCAGAAAGATATTTCCTTAACAGAGGTATTTTAAGATAGGAGGGCCGGAAATCGTATCCCCACTGCGAGACACAATGCGATTCATCAATAGTAATCAGGTTTACATTCATCTTTTCCAATCGGATCCTGAAGATCTCACTTTCAATTCTTTCTGGAGATAAATATAGAAACTTCACATTTCCGAAAATGCAATTATCAAGAGTAATATCGATTTCTTCCTTGCTCATGCCTGAGTGTATCGCCAACGCATTAATTTTTCGCTTCTGGAGATTTTCAACCTGGTCATTCATTAAGGAAATCAAAGGAGTTATTACCAGGCAGATTCCTTCTTTGGCCAAAGCCGGAACTTGAAAAGTAATAGATTTCCCACCACCGGTGGGCATTAATCCCAATGTGTCTTTACCTTCAAATACTGATCTGATGATATCCTCCTGCAAGGGTCTGAACTTTGAAAAACCCCAATATTTTGTCAATATTTGAATAAAATTTTCCAATTTCTCTCTGTATCCACTTAATTTATAGAATTCCAGTTAATTAATATAAGCTGAACCAAATGAATTAATTAGTGATTTTTTTGTAATTTGGCAACATTTAAATTTAACCAAAAATATACCAATGTCATTTATCAAAGACAAAATAAAATACGAAGGATTAACATTCGATGATGTACTTCTATTTCCCTCATATTCAGAGGTATTACCTCGTGAAGTCGACTTAACATCAAAGTTCTCCAGAAATATTACTTTGAATGTCCCCATTGTTTCTGCAGCAATGGATACGGTTACCGAAGTAGATCTTGCCATAGCTATTGCCCGGGAAGGAGGAATCGGAGTGATTCACAAAAACATGCCTCTGGAAGAACAGGTAAATCAAGTCAGAAAAGTTAAGCGTGCTGAGAGTATAATGATTTATGATCCGATCACAATTCACAAAGAAGAAACAGTTGCGGATGCTCTTAACCTGATGAGGGATTTTAAAATTGGAGGTATTCCTGTTGTTGATCATGAAGGTTGCCTGATCGGTATCATCACTAACCGGGATCTCCGGTTTGAAACAAATATGCATCGTCCTGTTGGTGAAATAATGACCAGTGAAAATGTTATCACCACGACTCAAAAAACTGATCTCGACCAGGCAGCCAGAATCCTTCAGGCCCATAAAATTGAAAAACTTCCTGTCGTCGACAACTCAAATAAACTTATTGGGTTAATCACTTATAAAGACATTACAAAATCGAAAGACAGACCAAATTCATGCAAGGATGAAAAAGGCAGGTTAAGGGTAGCCGCCGCTGTAGGAGTTACCCTTGATATAGTTGAAAGGGTAAGAATGCTCGTAGATGCAGGTGTTGACGCAATAGCCATTGATACTGCACATGGACATACCAAAGGCGTTATTCAAAGCCTAAAAAAGGTTAAAGCATCTTTTTCTGAATTAGAAGTTATTGTTGGTAATATTGGAACTGCTGAAGCGGCGCTTGCACTTCTTAAAGCTGGAGCTGATGCCGTAAAAGTGGGTATTGGGCCAGGTTCAATTTGTACAACACGGGTTATTGCTGGTGTTGGGATACCTCAATTATCAGCTATTTATGATGTATCTATGGCCCTCAAAGGTAGTGGAATACCAGTGATTGCTGATGGCGGGATTCGTTATTCAGGAGATATTGTTAAAGCAATTGCTGCAGGAGCTCATAGCATTATGACCGGCTCTTTGTTTGCAGGTGTTGAAGAATCTCCTGGAGATACAATCATATATAATGGAAGGAAATACAAATCTTATCGTGGTATGGGATCCATTGAAGCTATGCAACTAGGTTCAAAGGACCGCTATTTTCAGGATGTTGAAGACGATATTAGTAAACTTGTCCCTGAAGGAATTGCCGGCCGTGTTCCATATAAAGGCACTCTCACTGAAGTAATTTACCAACTCTTAGGAGGACTTCGCGCAGGAATGGGTTATTGTGGCGCAGCAACAATTGATCAACTAATGAAGGCTGAATTTGTTAGGATTACTAATGCAGGAATTATGGAGAGTCATCCTCATGATGTTACCATTACCCGTGAATCGCCAAACTACAGCAGATAATAAACAGAATTTATTTTCATTTGATTTTGTAAGCGTTCGAATTATGATAAATAAAATTTTTTTTCTCATTTTTCCTATTCTATTGTTTTCGCCCGTTTTATTCTCCCAGGATAACGAAGTACTCATAAGCATTGATGGACACAATATCACCCTCAATGAATTTGAACATTCTTTTCATAAGAATAATAATACCAGTATTGCTGAAAAACAATCCATCGATGAATACCTTAACCTCTACATTAATTTCAAACTTAAGGTAATTGAGGCAGAAAATCTTGGTATGGATACAGTAACTAGTTTTATTCAAGAGTTAAATGGTTATATGAACCAACTGGCTAAACCTTATCTTAGCGATTCTGCATCTTTTGAAACGCTGTTGTTGGAAGAGTATAACCGGATGAACAAAGAGATAAATGCCAGCCATATCATGATAATGGTTGAGGAGAAGGCATCACCGGAAGATACACTTATTGCATATAATAAACTTTTAGAATTAAGAAAAAGAATTCTAAGTGGTGAGGATTTCTCCGCAATTGCAAAAGCATATTCTCAGGATCCTTCCGTTGTTAATAATGGTGGAAACCTGGGATGGTTTGGAGCATTCAGAATGGTTTACCCTTTTGAATCTGCTGCTTACAGTACTCCTCCTGGTCATATATCTATGCCTGTGAGATCTAATTATGGATTTCATATAATTAAGGTCAATGAAATAAGGACTGCAAAACCTAAACTACATGTAGCCCATATTTTTATTCGTGCACCGGAAACTATGACTGATGAAGAAGCTGCGAATGCCAGAAAAAAAATCTATTCAATCTATGATCAACTCCAGCAGGGTGCGGCTTTTGATAAACTTGCAATGACCGATTCAGATGATAAATCCACAGGTGTTAACGGAGGTGAACTTCCCTGGTTCTCATCCGGAGAAATGATCCCGGTTTTTGAAAATACAGCCTATGAAATCAAGGAGATCGGCCTATATTCTGAACCTGTAAGATCGTTTTATGGCTGGCATATTATCAAGCTCCTCGGGAGAAAAGAGCTGAAATCCTTCGAGGATGAAAGACAAGATCTTGTTAAATTGATGAATAGTGGTGACCGTACTAAATTAAAACAATTAGTTTATATGAATAAACTCAAGACGGAATACCATTTTAAACTATTTCCGGAAAATTATGCCAGGATATACGATTTTGTTGATACAATTATATTTGCAGGTAAATGGAAAAATTCAATAACTGCGGTAAATAATTATCCGGTTTTCAGTATTGGAGATAAAACTATAGGCCTTTTAGAATTTGGCGAATATCTTTATCTGAAACAGGGAAAAGTTCAAGCTTACAATCTTAAAATATATTTGGATGATCAGTTTAAAGCTTTCATGGAATCAAAGATATTAGATTATGAGATAGAAATGCTTCCGAAAAAATATCCTGATTTTTCAAATATAATCCAGGAATATCACGACGGGATCCTTCTGTTTGAATTGACTGATAAAATGGTATGGTCAAAATCAGTGGAGGATTCATCCGGCCTTGAAAAATATTATCAAGATAATAAACAGAAATACAAATGGGAGGAGCGTGTTGAAGCCTTCATTATAACTGCAGACAATAAAGATATCCTTAATCAGGCCAGGGTATTAACAGCCAAACAAGGTGCGAAGAAAAAATTTAATTCGGATTATATTAAAAAGCAGATTTGTCCTGAGGATACTATAGGTGGATGTCTTACCGTTACATATGGCAAATATGAGAAGAAAGATAACGAATTTGTGGATCAAACAAACTGGATTAAAGGCATTAGCAATGATTTCCAGCAAGGGGATAAAATAGGTTTTGTTTATATTAAAAAGAAATTACCGGCGAAAATAAAAAAACTGGATGAAGCTAAAGGGTTGATTTCATCTGATTACCAGGTCTTTCTGGAAGACCAATGGTTAAAGTATTTGAAAAAAAAATACACTGTTAATGTAAATCAGGATCTTCTTAAGAAAATTAATTAAGGTGATGGGAAGAAAAAATATAAATTTGATATTCATAATTCTGATTTTTCCAGGGATTTCTTGTGGGAAACTCCAGAAAAAGCTGGAAGAACAGCCGGTAGCCAGAGTATATGACAATTATCTGTACCCATCGGATCTGTCGGAAAATCTCCCTGAAGGAATTTCAGACGAAGACAGTATTAGGATAGCAAGAAGACTCATTGAAGAATGGGCCAGGGAAAGGCTTCTGTTAAAACGGGCTGAACAGTATCTCTCCCCGGATCAGAAAAATGTCGAAAAACAGATCGAAGAATATCGTATGACTCTGCTTACATTTAAATATAAACAAAGTCTTTTAACGCAAAACCTAGATACTATAGTTTCAGATGATGAAATACAAAAATATTATGAACAGTATTCGTCAAACTATATTCTGGATAGTGATATAGTTAAGGTTACATTTGTTAAAGTTCCTGGTACAGCACCTCAACTTGATCAGGTCAGACAATGGTACAGGTCTAGTAAGATTGAAGATCTTGACCAACTTGAAAAATATTGCCTTCAATACGCTTCCATGTATATAATAAAAGGAGAGAAATGGTTTAAATTCACAGAGCTTATCGAAGGTATTCCCTTAAAAGTAGATAAACCTGGAAGATTTTTATCCTATACAACGAATATAGATGTCTCTGATTTATTGTTTAATTATTTTATTCATATCAATGAAAGGATGCCTGAAGGTCAGGTCGCTCCCCTTGAAATGGTACAAAATAATATCCGGAGCGTTATCCTTAATAAGCGTAAAATCGAGTTTATCCAGAATCTTGAGAATTCGGTTTACAAAGATGGACTGAGCAGAAACCAGGTTGAAATTTACTAATATATATATGATGAAGTCTTTTAAAAATGTGTTTTTACTATTTATATTGTCCGGTTTTCTGATCCTCTCGCCGGCAAGTGGACAAATGTTGATTGATGGAATAGTCGCAGTTGTTGGCGATTACACCATCTTACAATCCGAAATCGAGCAGGAATACGTACAATACAGGTCGCAAGGGTATAATTCTGGCGATTTGAAATGCCTTATGATTGAACAATTACTTCAGGACAGGCTTTTACTTGATCAGGCTAAAATTGACAGTATTGAAATTACAGAATCGAGTGTGGAGGGGGAGCTAAATAAAAGACTCCAATATTTCATACGTCAATTTGGCTCAAAAGAAGAGTTAGAAGCATATTTTCATAAGACGGCTCTGGAAATAAAAGAAGATTTCAGGGAAAGTATACGAAATCAACTGCTTGCTCAAAAAATGCAATTTGAAATTACAAGCAAGATATCAATTACTCCCTCAGAAGTCAAAGCATTTTTTAACTCCATCCCAAAAGACAGTATACCCAATATTGACGCAATGGTTGAGATTGAACAAATTGTCGCATACCCACCTTTGGGTGATGAAGTTATTTTTCAAGTCAGGGAAAAGTTACTTGAACTCAGAAAAAGAATTATGGATGGCGAGGACTTTGGAACCCTTGCTATATTATATTCTGAAGATGCTTCCGCTTCAAATGAAGGTGAGATCGGATATATGAGTAAAGCTGAACTCGATCCGGAATATGCAAAGGCTGCTTATAGTCTAAAACCAGGTCAGGTTTCAAAAATTGTTGAATCTCAATTTGGATTTCATATTATTCAACTCATAGATCGTAAAGATGACAGGGTTAATACCAGGCATATATTGATAAAACCGATAATTCCAGCAGAATCAAGGAAAACAGCTATTGAACGCCTTGATAGTATTCTTATGCTTGTTCACGCAGATAGTATTAGCTTTGAAACAGCTGCTCAGAGGTTTTCGCAGGACAAAAAATCAAGAATGAATTTTGGATTGGTTATTAATCAGAGTTCAAACTCTTCACTATTTGAAATAAATGAGCTAGACCCAAAAGATTATCTTCTTATCAGGGATATGAATGTAGGAGAAATTTCCAGACCATATGAATCCATTGATGAGAACAAAAAAACACTTTATAAAATAGTAAAACTTAAATCGCGTACCGATCCGCACAGAGCAAACCTGAAACAGGATTATGTCCTTCTGCAAAATTTGGCTCTGGCAGATAAAAGAACTAAAATTATTTCAAAATGGGTACAAGACAAGCAATCCGATACATACATACACATAGATTCCCGATATTCTGATTGCAACTTTATCAAAAATGGATGGGCAAAATCTGTCTCTTATTGAGAAAGTTTGTCCTTAAATTCTTATGAGATGTTTGCCTCTAGAGAGTTAGATACCAGAATATTTAACATAGTCTTTCTAGTCTGGATATTATCCGGAATAAGAATCAACGCCCAAGAGGGGAAAACCATTATCATAGAAAATGCTGATATAACTGAATTTGAGAGCACTTATGGTAAGCAGGGCAGTCGTCTGATTGGTAATGTGCTATTTAAGCACGAAGATATGTTCATGAGTTGTGACAGTGCTCATTATTATCCTGAAGAAAATACTCTCGATGCTTTTAGTAGGGTTCATATCTGGAGAGGAGATACTTTAAACCTTTATGGTGATTTTGTAAAATATCGTGGTAATGACAAAATCGCAGAAGTCAGGAGAAATGTTAAGCTCATTGATAAGGAGAATCATCTTTCATCCAATTATATCGACTTTGATATGAATAATGATATTGGTTATTATCTTGGAGGAGGTAAAATAATAAATGGGAACAATATACTTACCAGCAACCGAGGATACTACTATTCAAAGGAAAAGGTATTTTTCTTTAAAGATTCGGTTGTAGTAACGAATCCAGAATACGTAATGTTCGCTGATACACTCAAGTATAACTCCGTTTCTGAGGTTGCTTACTTCCTTGGCCCTACCGATATTAAAAGTGATTCCAACTATATTTATTGCGAAAATGGTTGGTATGATACTAAAAATAATATTTCTCAATTTAATAAAAATGCATATATCGAGACTAGTGACAAAATCCTTCGTGGAGATAGTATTTATTATGAGCGCAACAATGGGATGGGTAAAGCTTTTAACAATGTAGAGCTTATTGACACTATCAACCATATCAACCTTTACGGGAATCAAGCTATTTATTTTGAAAAAACAAAATATGCCATGATAACGGATAGTGCCTTAATGGTGCTGATTGATAAGGAAGACTCCCTATACGTGCACGCTGACACTCTTAAGTCAGAGCCTGATACTTTACCGAATTACAGAAGAATCAAAGCATACTACCATGTAAAGTTTTTCAGGAAGGATATACAGGGAAAATGTGACTCACTTGT
>CAZKMG010000012.1:0-24668 GCA_964553465.1 uncultured Bacteroidaceae bacterium | reverse complement strand
TTTAGGGAAATAGAATGACTCATTGTTCCGGCCATATTCCCAAAATAATGTCCTGCTTTCATTAGATGATTTTCCCATGAATACCTTACTCTGATCTTTTCCGCTGAAGGTATACCCCTTTGGCATTTCAGCTCCGGCCCAAATACAAAAGGTTGGGAACAGGTCGTTGGCAGATAATACCGACTGCTGATCTGTCATACCTTGAGGAATCTTTCCGGGCCAACGAACAATGAATGGCATACGTATACCACCTTCGTACAATGACATTTTTGAACCACGGTAACCTCCTGAGCGGGAACCTTTAAAGCTTGGTAAGGGGCCATTGTCACTGGTAAAGATTACAATTGTATTGTCATCAATACCAAGTTTCTTCAATCCATCCATCAGCCGACCCATTTGACGGTCGTATTCATCCAGGACAGCAAGGAATTTGCGCTCTTCATCAGGTCCATTGGGATAATTGCCCAACCTCTCCTGACTAGGGACCCAGGGTGTATGAACATCATCGGGCCAGAGATTAATGTAACATGCCTGGTCTTTGTGACGTTCCAGGAAATCCAGTGTTTTGTCTACAAAATAAGCTGTTCTGTTCCAGCGTTTTATGCTGTCCTGATCTGACCAGATCCAGTTTGTTGCAGTAAGGAGTGGGTCAGCATCTGGACTCTCATAAGTGCTTGCATGTTCGTCGAATCCATAGCATTCAAATCCAGGTGCATCAGTAACATCGCGTCCACCACCCATATGCCATTTACCAAAATGACCTGTTGCATAACCAGCTGTTTTTAATGTCCTGGCAATTGAAGGTGCTGAAGAATTCAGAAAGTCGGCCTGTTCACACTTCCGGTTTCCAACTCTTTCTTGCAAGAAGCTTGTAATGTTCCAACTGGCAGGTGCCATTCCGGTTAAGATACCAACTCTGGAGGGGGAACATATTGGAGAGGAACAGTAGTATTGAGTGAACTTAATTCCTTCACTGGCCAATTTGTCAATATTTGGTGTAGGAGCAAAATTACCACCATAACAACCAATGTCGCTGTAACCCATGTCGTCAGTAAGGATAACAATTATATTAGGTTTTTGCGAGTACAACAAAGTCAGGGATAGTAATGTTGAAGCACCCGCCAAAGTAAATGTTTTTGATATTGGTCTCATTTTTTCTCCATAAATTACTCTTCCATATCTATATTACCTTCAAAAATAATAAATCATAACTACTAACGTAGACAAATATTAAATTGAAAATAAAAAATTTTTGTATTATCTTTTGTAAAAATTACTATCGTTATTCAGCTAATCACTAAAAAACAAGAGAATGAAAACTATTTTATCTTATGCTACCTGGGTTAGTGGTCTCATTGGTGCAATACTTATTATTCTCGGAATAATTGCGTCCATATTTAATGTTCACATTCTTGGTGTAAATCACACTGTAAATTTCTTTCATGTTGCCAACAGCTTCTTGTTAATGTCAATTTGTAGTTTGATTTACAAGAGAGTATCACTAGAAAATTAAATTTTTCTTATAATCAGTTTACGGGGAATCTAAATTATCCAAATCAATTAATCAGCCCATTTGATTTGGTTTATCGGCTTTGAATATAGTTATATAATTGGTCAGTTTAGATTCAATTCGTGTCTAGGTATTCAACGATCTCATTCAATGTGAGAGATGACAGGTTAGAAAAAATAACAGGGTTTAAAAATCGAAAAGCCAATGCCTGAAACCAAAACTGGCCGGGCAATCCTTGTTGGAGCGGTGTTCCTCCCTTGTAGGATGCAGTATCGATTTACGAATGGATAAGGATCTATCCAAATGTCACCCCAATTCCTGAGGATGCTGCTGAATAAATCCTTCAAAGTGTGACTTCATCCTTTCTGGTTTGAAATCCATTCGTCTTAATAAGGATTTAAGGCTTACAGATCAGTATTTTATATATGAAAACTAAATCTGGGAGAGAACGAGCAAGTAAAATACTGATCGGGAATAGTTATATTTCGATATGGGTAAATGATTTTGCTCAAAGACAGAGAAATTTTTATATGGTAATGGGTTGAAGTATAATGTTTTTTACTTTATTTATCACTTATTGCCAGGAGGTTAAATATTTAAATTAATAAAACAGAAAATAGTTATGAGATTATTATTTTATTGTAAATTTGATAAATATGCGGCGTTATTTAAAATTATATATTTTTTATAATGAAAATCTTTATAAAATTCTTATTAATAGCATGTATTGGTGCGTTAATAATCAATTCAAGCAGTTGTAAAAAGGATGATGACAACGTCATAACCCAGGGAGTAAAAGACATAGATGGGAATATATATGATACCATCACCATTGGTACGCAGGTATGGATGGTTCAAAACCTAAGAGTTATGAAATTAAATGATGGAACAGCCATACCCAAAAAAACAGATTGGATATTTCTGAGCAATCCTGCTTATTGCTGGTACAATAATAATTCTACCCTGAGCAATAGCGATTATGGTGTTTTGTACAATTGGCATGCTGTGAATACTGAAAAGCTTTGTCCCAAGGGCTGGCATGTTCCAACTGATACGGAATGGGCAACATTAATCGTTTATCTGGGAGGTGAAAGTGTTGCAGGTGGAAAACTTAAGGAGGCCGATACAACCCATTGGGAAAGTCCCAATACTTCAGCCACAAATGAAAGCGGATTTACGGCGCTTCCTGGTGGTGTCCGTGATAATTTTGGAGTGTCTTTCGATTTTGGTATAACCGGTTTATGGTGGTCAGCCACACAGGAAGGGCCGACAACGGCCTGGGGGCGTTATATCAGCAACGATGATGCTAACATCTTCAGAAATTCCTATAATAAGTCGGTTGGTCTTAGCGTCCGGTGCGTGAAGGATTAGATCTCCTGGTTATTTAATCATTGCCCACACAGGGATTCTCTTTGGAGACTGTAATGACATTCGATATTGTCCAGGATTTCAAAATATCAGTCCATTAATAAAAACATTCTACCAGGTATTGAAGCCACATTTTTTTGTTGCGCGTATATATTCAATGAAGGAATGTATTTGAATACATTAGTAACTATAAATATGCAAAAATTATTTCTGATTATTTTTGGAATAATAATTCTTACAACAAATATTAATGCTCAATACAGAATTAATAAAACCAAATTTGAGCGATATGAAATTCGTCATTATTCTTATCAGGCTGGAGATCCATACAAGCCCTTGATCGCTGGTCTTACTTCGTTTATTCTTCCAGGGTCCGGACAATTATATTCTAGTGAAGTGCCTAGAGGAATTGGATTTCTTTTATTATATGGTATATGTTGGACTGCTGTCAGTTCTCATATTTTAAGTGATGCACTAACCCTGAATTCAAAGGATTCTGCCAGAGGAATACCGATAATGGGTGGTATTTTTGCAATCGGAATCGGTATATGGTCTGCATTTGATGCAGTTCACGTGGCTAAGGTAAATAACCTGGCATTCAGGGAAAATAACAATAGAACCTATAATTTAGATATCCAACCATATATTATTACATCAGGTTATCAAAACGGTGGTAAAGTTCCAGTTGGGCTTAACTTAAAAGTATCTTTTTAATTTCAGATTCATTATTTCGGCTAAATAGTGCTACCGGTAAGGTTTTACAAGCTGGGGCAATGAACTGTATAAAATATTAGTACATATCTAGTAACTTTTTCCAGCTGCAACGAAGTATCTATTTTAGATTTATAAGGTATTTATATAATTCACTGTCTGTTGAGAGGATAATGGATGTGGTTGAATCAAATGTATTTTCAAACATCCCCATTGATTTAACAAAACTATATAAATCCCGTGAGGAAGCTGATTTATTATAGGCACTCGCATAAATTGCTGCCGCCCTGGCATCAGCCTGACCCATAATTTCTTCTGCCTTCCGGAACGCTTCAGATTGGATTGTTTTAAGATCCCTCTCTTTTTCACCATTAATTTTTGAAGCTTCACCCTGTCCTTCTGACCTGAATTTTTCTGCGATTCGAAACCGTTCACTTTTCATTCGTTCATATACTTGTTGTCGAACTTCTTCTACATAGTTAATACGTTTAAGCCTGAAATCCAAAATTACAATTCCCAGATCATTGGCTTTTTCATTTGCGGATTGCAATATCATATCCTGTATTTTTTTCCGGCCTATCATGATTTCAATCAATGTATCACCTACTTCCTCTCCAACTAAACCGGATTGAATAGGGTCCCTGTTGCTGGTCCTCACGGCTTCTTCGAGATTATGATTTGCAATATAATCTCGTGTTTCTCCGTCAAGAATATCATCAAGTCTGGATTGTGCCCCTCTTTCATTGGTTAGCCGTTTAAAAAACTGAAGGGGATCAGTAATTTGCCAGCGGGCATAGGCATCAACATAGATGAATTTTTTATCTTTTGTAGGAACCTGATTTGGATCTCCGTCCCATTCCATATACCTTTTTTCAAAATAATTGGTTTTCTGTATAAAGGGGAGTTTAACCTTTAATCCCGGTGTAATTTTGGCTGTTCCAATAGGTTTTCCAAACTGTGTAATGACAACCTGTTCAGTTTCCTTTACAATATATGTGCTTTGTGCAATCAGAATTATGGCTAAAAATGCAAGAGCCAACAGTATTATTATATTTCTTTCCTTCATCGTGTCTTATATTATTTTTTATCATTTAATTGCATCTGAAGAAGCGGTAATACATTATTTCCGTTCTTATCCGTGATGATTTTATGTCCCAGCTTAGGAATTGCGCTCTCCATTGTTTCCAGATAGATCCTTCGTTTTGTAACCTCAGGGGCTTTTACATATTCGGCATATAAAGCATTAAATCTTGCAGCTTCTCCAAGTGCATTATTCACTCTTTCCGTAGCATAACCCTGAGCTTTCTGTATGGTTTCCTCCGCCTGTCCGCTTGCCCAAGGAATTACCTTATTATATTCCGATTTGGCCTGATTAATCAATGTCTCTTTTTCCTGCTGTGCCTCGTTTACAGCATTAAAAGCATCTTTTACGGGATCGGGTGGATTTACATCCTGTAATACTACCTGTTCTATTTTAATTCCTAGAGAATATTCAATACATATTTTCTGTATCTCTTCCAGCACTTTGTTGGCTATTTCAGTTCTGCCAACAGTCAAAACCTCATTCACAGTACGGTCACCTACTACCTGACGAGTAGCAGCTTCAGATATGTCACGCAAAGAATTTATAGGATTCCTGACTTTAAAAAGATAACTGTAGGGATCGTCAATACGATACTGAACAACCCATTCCACGTCAGCCAGGTTTAAATCGCCAGTAAGCATTAAGGATTCATCGGAAGTTCCAGCCTTTGTAAATTCTGACTGTATTCCTGCTCTGAGGGTTCTAAACCCAAACTCCTCCTTCTGTTGCCTCTCAACAGGGACCATGTACGCTCTTTCAATGATAGGAACCTTAAAATTAAGTCCTGGTTCCATCTCACGGACATATTTCCCGAAACGTGTTATCACTCCAATCTCTTCAGGCTCAACCTGGAAGAATGCTGTCCAAAAGAGAATGATAAGAACTATACCAAGCAGGATCTTCCTGATATGCGGTAATACCTTTTTCCACTGTGGAGGTATATTGTAACTATCGAATAGATTATTAGTCATTTAAATATTATTTTATGATTTTTTGCAAAGGTAGGATTTATAAACAAGTATAACCAGTTTTCCTTGAATTAACCTGGAAATTATATATATTTTTTTATACAAAGCCTGTAAAAATCGGGTAAAATTTCACAATTATTTAAGTATTGGAAAACTTCTTAATTGCTGATTAGAGAGTTAATCAAGAATGATAATTCAATGTTGACAGATAAATTTGTAGACCAAAAACATTGAAAAAGTTCTGAATAGTTGTATCTTCAAGGCTAAATCGAAAAAATGTAAACAATAAATCCATTTAAAAGAAAATTTACTTCATAAACTTCGTAAAAATTACCAGAAATTATAATTTTCAAAAAACCCTGAGAAAAATGAAAACAATGTTTAAATCTTTAAGTTGTGGTGTCTGCACGCTATTCCTGGTGTTTGGCATGAGTAGCTGTAACAGTAATAAGTTGCTGGAAGTAAAACATTTGCAATGTGAGTATCTTGAGAATCCAGTTGGGATCGACATTCAGCAGCCACGGTTCTCATGGAATATTTCCAGTGATCATAGGGGTGTATCACAGTCAGCTTTTAGAGTTTTGGTAGCAGACAATAAAAAAGAAATACAAAATGAGACTGGCAATATCTGGGATTCGGGAAAAATTCCTTCAGATCAGTCAGTGAATATAGTTTATAAGGGTTCTCCCCTGAAAAGCGACCAGACATACTATTGGAGTGTCAGGGTCTGGAATCAGGATGGGGAGCAGAGCGCATGGAGCGAACCTGCATCATTCCATACAGGATTATCAGGATCCTCTGATTGGAAGGCGAAATGGATCATTGCTTCAGATACATTGCTATCAGCTCCACTGCTCAGAAAAGAATTTGAAGTGGAGAAGTCTGTGAAACAAGCCTTTGCATATATATCTGCCGCGGGATTTTACGAACTTGAGTTGAATGGGGCTAAGGTTGGGGATCATGTTCTTGATCCCAGTATAACTGATTATAGAAAACGGTTACACTATGTAACATATGATATTACAAAACTGTTAAAATCAGGATCAAATGCAGTTGGTGTCATTGTCGGAAATGGGGGATTCAGGCTAAAGTTCACAAAGGGCCGGTATTGTTGGAATGACGGTGGTATCAATATGGGCACTCCAAGGATTATCGCGCAATTGAATATTATTTATAATGATGGAAGTCAGAATACAATCATCAGTGATGAATCATGGAAGTCTTCAGGTGGCCCGATTACTTTCAATAATTATTATGGTGGAGAAGATTACGATGCACGTCTTGAGAAAACCGGATGGTCATCTCAAGGATACGATGACTCCTCCTGGCAGCCTGTTCAAGTTGTTGAACGCCCCAGTGGCCAGTTGTGCTCACAACTCTTTCCCCCGATTAAGGTTGTACAGACTATTATTCCGGTTGTGGAAACAAATCCGGATAAAGGCGTTTATGTATATGACCTTGGACAGAATATCCCGGGTTGGTGGAGGATCCAGGTAAAGGGTTCGGCAGGTATTAAGCTACGGATAAAAGGAGCGGAAACACTTAATGATTCAGCCTTCTCTGAGCCGCTGAAACCTGGCGATCGTTTGAGTAAAAAACAAAAATATCAATCTGACATATGGACTGACTATATATTGAAAGGGGAGGGGACAGAAGTTTATGAGCCCAGGTTTTTTTATACAGGATTCAGGTATATTGAAGTCACAACAGATAACCCTGAAAACATCAAGTCATTGAAGGTTGAAGGTCGCGTGGTTCAATCTTCACTTGAAAGAAATGGGAAATTTGAGACTTCTGATTCTCTTCTTAACAGGATTCACAGAGCAACTGTATGGGCACAGATAGGAAATACCCTTGCTTATCCAACCGACTGCCCCCAAAGGGAAAAAGGTGGGTACACCGGTGATGGTCAAGTAATTGCTGAAGCATCCATACATGATTTTCAAATGGCTGCATTTTATACCAATTGGTTGAATGATATGGAGGATTCGCGGCAAGAAAGCGGCAGGGTTCCCAATACTTCCCCTACACTAATTGGTGGTAGCGGGGGTGGAGTTGCATGGGGAAGTGCCTGTATTTTGCTTCCCTGGTGGATGCATCAGTATTATAACGATACAAGGATCCTTAGCGAGCATTATCCTATGATGAAAGGCTATATTGAATATATGCGTAATCTTGCCAGGAATGATAATAATCCAAAGGAAGAATATATTATCAATGAATTCGGGACTTATTGGTATTCTCTCGGGGAATGGTGTGCACCCGGTAGAAAATTAGATTGTCCAAATCATCCTATGGTAAGTACCTATTATTTTTACCTGGACGCTATTACGCTGTCGAAAATAGCATCTATACTGGGGCAAACTGAAGATGCGGATATGTATCAGGCCCTTGCGGATACTGTTAAATCTGAGCTAAATAAAAAATTCTTTAATCCTGAAACTAATCTTTATGGTTCTGATACAACCTATCAGACTTATCAACTCCTTGCATTATCAAGTGATATCATTCCTGAAGGGCACAGGGAAGGAGTCTTACAAACCCTGATTAATGATATTTCAAATACACGTATGGGGCATCTTTATACCGGAATAATTGGGACCAAATACCTGTGGCCTGTGCTGGCGCATGCAGGAAGGACTGATCTCGCCTATACCATAGCTACTAAAACAACTTACCCCAGTTACGGGTACTGGATTGAACATGGATTTACTACTCTTTGTGAAACTTGGGAAGGGAGACATTCTCATAACCATCAGATGTTTGGCTCCATTGATGAATTTTTCTTCAAATATCTGGCTGGTATACAATCTCCTACGAATGGCTCTACAAGTCAGGGATATAAACATATTGTTATTTACCCTTATATCCCTGAGGGGTTGTCTTCTGTTGATGCTTCTCTCAATACAGTTGCAGGCACTATTGAATCACATTGGCAGCAAAAGTCAGGTTTACTAAAGGTAAAGGTTGTTATACCAGCAAATTCTGATGCGTTAATAGGTATACCCATCCTTAATTTTAGCAATGTTTCAATTAAAGAAAGCGGGAAAACCATATGGGAAAACGGAGAGTCCGTTGTCGGAGTTACTGGTATAACAGATGTAAGCAAAGATGCATCTTTAATTAATTTATCAGTAGGTTCAGGCACTTATGAGTTTGTTCTTTCTGATAATTAATGATCGGCTTGAATGATTCATATGACATGATCCTGGATGGGTAACGTATCTCCAGATTTAGTCTTCTTTATATAACAAATCGTATTATTTATGCTTTATATGTACAAATAAATTCAATTTTTGAAAATCCAATGATGAGATTAATGATTTTTTTTTCTGGACTTATCCTTCTTTTCAATTCTTGTTCGAATAAAGAATTATATAAGAAATTCAAACCTGGTGAAATCTGGTATGACAACAAGGGAGTTCCGATTAATGCTCATGGAGGCGGAGTCCTTTACCATGATGGAAAATATTACTGGTATGGAGAACATAAAGTTGCAGGAGAACTTGGAAATACAGCCCAGGTGGGAGTTCATGTTTATTCATCCAAAGATTTATATAATTGGAAAGATGAAGGTATAGCACTCAAGGTTGTGGAAAATGATAGTTCAAGCGTAATTACTAAGGGATGTGTACTTGAAAGACCAAAAGTTATATTCAACAAAAAAACCGGAAAGTTTGTCATGTGGTTTCATCTTGAATTAAAAGGCAGATCATACAATACTGCCAGATCAGGTGTTGCTATAAGCGATAGGCCTATAGGCCCATTTACATTTCGGGGAAGTTTCAGGCCAAATGCCGGAAATTGGCCTGTCAATGTTCAGGAATTCCATAAAAAGCCTGTTTCTGATTCAGTTAAAAGAAATTATGGTGGAGCTTTTGGTGACCTTCCGGCACACCCGGATTCTTTAAACTTGCTTGGCCGCGATTTTGAAGGAGGTCAGGAAGCACGTGATATGAATCTTTTTGTTGATGATGATGGAATAGCATATCACATTTATTCATCGGAAGTAAATAGCACCTTACACATCTCACAGTTAACCGAGGATTATCAATCATATTCCGGAAAATACGTCAGGGTTTTTATTGAGAGATATATGGAAGCACCAACAATATGTAAGACAAGGGGAGGAGTGTACTATTTTATAGGCTCAGATTGTACTGGATGGAGTCCAAATGCAGCCCGTTCAGCCAGGGCTCATAATATCTGGGGACCATGGACGGAATTAAGTAATCCATGTGTTGGTGAAGACTCTCTACTTACCTTTCACTCACAAAGCACATTTATTCTGCCTGTACAGGGAAAAAAGGATGCCTTTATCTTCATGGCAGATCGCTGGAACCCAAAGAATGCGATCGATGGACGTTATGTGTGGCTATCGATTTACTTTGAAAATGGGCTGATCAAGATCAAATGGTATGATGAATGGGATTTGAATATCTTTAAATAAGATTCTAAATTAATAAAACTTTTTATTCCTTTTCCTTTAAACAGGATTTCTTCTGGGAAATATATTTTTTATTCCTTTATTCTAATAATTCAAATTTTCCTGATTAATATTGGGAAGACGGAAGTTTGGATCATCGGAGATCTCTGCATGTAAATTATAATTTAATTTCTAAACATATACATGCTTTAAAATTATATGTTAAGAATAGACATTGCCTCCCAAAGAATGTATATTCATTTGACAGGGAAAATCTTGAATAATGCTGATAACAATATTATTCTGCATGAAAAAGTTCAATCTTAACTATGTCCTATTATACCATTAAATGCCTTTGATTTATCAGATTTGGGTAAAAAAGAAACAATTAAGACACCTGCAAATGCAACACAGATAAGTACTATGAAACCAGGAGTATAGCTTATGGTAACATCATATAATCTTCCAACGAGCATTGGAAAAAGTGATTCTGCCACACCATCAGCTACAAGGATAATTCCCATTATCCTGCCCAGGGCTTTTACACCAAATATATCACCGGCGATTAAAGGAATGATCATGTAATCACCCCCTAATCCGATCCCGAATAAAACTGCGAAAATATATACTCTTCCATAAAAATCAGGTACTAGTAATAAGGGAATGGCAGTACCTACAATACAGTAAATCAACATCATAACGTACTTCCGGTTAATAAGATCTGAAAGCCAGCCCATTAAAACCCGGCCAGCAAGACTGGAGATCAAAACTAGAGACATAACATGAGCAGCCTGGGTTTGTGAAAAATTCAGGTTTACCAAATATAGTTTCAAGTGTTGGATGATTCCTCCAACAGCTCCAATGGAACACATGCTGCCTAACGAGAGAAGATAAAAGTAACGGCTTTTCAGTATACCTTTGATGGAAACTGGTTTTTGAGTTTTTTCCTTAGCTACAATTGCAGCATTGTTATCCTTAATAAACATTGGTAGGGGAAAAGAAACCAAGAATACAATGATTCCCATAATCCATAAAGCGTTTTGCCATCCAAAACTCCCTTGCAGCGAAGCTGCAATCAAAGGAACCATTGCTCCTCCAGTGCCGATCCCAAGATATGCAATTCCCATCGCCTTGCCGCGATCTTTGTCAAACCACCTGGAAATCAGCACCTGGGCGGGTAAAGGTCCTCCACATACATAACCTAAAGCATTAAAAAAATAGAATAAATAGAACATACTTAACGAGTGCATAAAACTTAACCCGATAAAACACGTTGCGATCATTAGCGATCCTGCCATCATCAGACGCCTTGGGCCATAACGGTCAACCATCCACCCGGCAATAAATCCAAACAGAGGAGCGACGATTAATTTACCCATTGCATAGCCTGAAGTCACGATAAGCCTCGAACAATCAAGTTCCTTCATGAAAAAATCATAAAAGAAAGGTAACCCATAGAAAGGAAATCCGACAATGACCAGCAGCGAGAAAAAAGCAGTAATGATTACAAAAGTTTTGGAGCTGGATCCGGGTACTGCTTTAGTTTTTTTTGAAAAAATTCCCATTATTGAATTTTTGAATTGTTGTTCAAATGAATAAAAATTGAATCAATTAAATCTGACAAATTTTCTTGCCATATTTCATGGCAGGGGATAATTTATCAAAAACCTGTTCAACACATGGTTAGCAAAATATAACCTAAGTCAAATAAAAAATTTTCAACTAATCTGGATGATTGAAAACCCCTAAAATAATTCATTTAAAATTATTTTAATGAATTTATAAAGAAAATATTTATGTGTCACGAAATTATTTCAATTATTAGTAGATGTAAGGGTATATTCATAAATAATTTCTATTTGTTTGATAATTAATATTTTTTTAAGTAGATAAAATCAAACATTTATGAATTTAAAAATAAAGGAAAAGCAACTTATAAAGTTTTGGATTAATTTATTTCAGAGACTACACTTTATTCAGGATAAATTTTTATAATTACGACTATTTGACATATTAATGTATATACAAGATAATTAGAGGATTATTAACATAAATATCATGCATCTTGAATAATATAAAGCTTGGTATATTTGTTGTTACCATTGAGAAGATTTTAATCAATTATTATTCAATAATATAGAATATGGAATTATTTAAGCCAATGAAAAATCTTACTAATCCGTTAAAAGATCAAGCTCAACTACAAGGGGATGTTGAGAAAATTAGATGTCTTATTATCGGATCAGGACCAGCTGGATATACTGCTGCCATATATGCGGCAAGAGCTAATTTAAATCCGGTGTTATATGAGGGATTGCAACCTGGTGGACAGTTGACTACCACCACAGAAGTTGAAAATTATCCTGGATACCCTGAGGGAGTTACAGGTCCGGTTATGATGGATGACTTTAAAAAACAGGCTGTGAGATTTGGTGCAGATTGCCGGTATGGTTTAGCTACATCTGTAGATTTCAGTTCGCCCCCTCACAAGATTATCATTGATGAAAAAAAAATTATATATGCTGATGCTGTTATAATTGCAACAGGTGCTACTGCTAAATACCTGGGTATAGAATCAGAAAAAAAGTTTATGGGTTTTGGGGTATCTGCCTGTGCTACTTGCGATGGTTTCTTCTATAAAGGATTGGATGTTGCTGTTTTGGGAGGAGGAGATACTGCTGCAGAAGAGGCCCTTTATCTTGCTGGTATCTGTAAAAAGGTTCATCTGATTCACAGGAGAGGTGAATTAAGGGCATCAAAAATTATGGCTGATCGGCTATTAGAGACTAATAATATAGAAATTCACTGGTTCAGCATACCAAAAGAGATCGTCGGGGACCAAAGTGTAAATGGTGTAATAATTCAGGATGTCAGAACAGGTAAAGAAACCAGGATAGATGTTTCCGGATTTTTTGTAGCCATTGGACATAAACCAAATTCGGAAATATTCAAGGATTATCTTTCGCTGGATAAAGTTGGATATATCATTACCAAACCTGATTCGTCTAAAACAAATGTTGAGGGTGTTTTTGCATGTGGTGATGTTATGGATTCGGTATACAGGCAGGCTGTTACTGCTGCTGGTACCGGGTGCCGGGCTGCAATAGATGCTGAAAGATGGTTGTCGGAGAGACGTGACGTCGAGACGTCGTGATATCGTGATGCCGTTACCTAGTTACCTCGTTACCTCGTCACGTCGTTACGTTGTCACGTCGTCACATTGCTACCCCTGCCGCTCCACCTCAACGGTGGCAAAGTGATCTTTACTGTATTTTCCGGCTTTTAGTTTTTCAGCTACTGCGGTGAAACAATTAATAGTATATTCTACATCTGCCAGAGTATGGTCGGCTGTTGGAATAATACGTAAAAGGATCATTCCTTTGGGTATGACAGGATAAACCACCATGGAACAGAACAGTCCGTAATTTTCTCTCAGATCATATACAATATTTGTAGCTTCAGGTATTCCACCATTCAGTATAACCGGGGTCACTGGTGACTCTGCTTTTCCAATATTAAAGCCTTTTTCTATGAATCCTTTCTGCAATGCGCGAACAATAGTCCAAAGCTTTTCCCTGAGTTCAGGTTTTGTCTGTAAAAGTTCGAGCCTTTTTAATCCACCAATCGTCATTGGCATAGGTAATGACTTTGCATAGATCTGGGATCGAAGGTTATATGCAAGATATTCAATTATGTCTTTTTCACCTGCCACAAATGCACCAATCCCTGCCATTGATTTAGCAAAAGTTGAGAAATATACATCAATTTGATCCTGAACGCCAAAATGCTCACCTGTACCTGCTCCAGTCTTCCCCATTGTTCCAAAACCATGTGCATCATCAACCAGCAACCTGAAATTATATTTTTCTTTGAGTTTAACTATCTCGTCAAGCTTACCAAGATCCCCAACCATACCAAAAACACCTTCAGTAATCACAAGTATACCCCCACCGGTTGTCTGCGCAAGTTTGGTTGCTCGATTGAGCTGTGTTTCAAGATTTTCCATATTATTATGTGGGTAAACATACCGCTTACCCATATGTAGTCTCAATCCGTCAAGAATGCATGCATGTGAATCAGAATCATAAACAACAACATCTTTTCTGTCAAGCAAGCTGTCAATAATTGATACCATTCCCTGATATCCGTAGTTTAAAAGGTAACCCGATTCCTTGCCGACGAAATGCGCAAGTTTAGTTTCAAGCTCTTCGTGGTATTTCGTCTGCCCCGACATCATTCTGGCACCCATTGGATAAGCCATTCCATATTTTGCAGCGGCTTCAGCGTCTACTTTCCTAACTTCAGGATGATTAGCCAGCCCGATATAGTTATTCAAGCTCCAGTTAAGAACTTCTTTACCTTTAAACTTCATTCTTGGTGCTATTTCACCCTCGAGTTTAGGGAATGTGAAATATCCATGAGCAACTTTCATGTACTGACCCAATGGTCCTTTATTCTTTCGAATCTTTTCAAAAATATCCACGGTTTGATTTATTAGGTTAATTATTGAAAGACAAAATTAATTTTTTTATTCTTGTAGACAAGCATCAAAATAAAATCCTTTTACAATCCGTTTTGAAAATGAAAAAATTAAGCGATTTATTTCCTTATAATCAATATTATAGTAATTTTGCACAACATTTTTAGAAATGAATTACAAGAAACTCATTTTTATTTTGATTCCATTGATCCTTGAATCTTGCGGCGGGTATGAAAAACTTCTTAAAAGTACCGATTATCAGCTCAAATATAATAAGGCCTTTGAATTCTACAATAATGGTGATTATGTAAAGGCTACTACTCTTTACGAACAAATAGGTACTATATACAGGGGTACTACAAAAGCAGACACCATTGAATTTTATAAAGCAAAAAGTTATTTCTTTCAGAAGGATTATACAATGGCCGGGCATTATTTTAAGGGACTTGTGACACTTAATCCAAACAGCCCTTTTGGTGAGGAATCTTATTTTATGGCGGCATATTGCCTCTATAAACAATCTCCACGTCCAAGCCTTGATCAGGCAAATACATATGCTGCCATAAATGCTTTAAGCCTCTTTAAAATTGCTTATCCAAATAGCACAAAATTTGAGGAGTGCGATAGGTTAATAGCTGAGCTAAATGAAAAAATAGTTGAAAAATCCTATCTGAGTGCAGTCCTTTATTATAACATGGGTAATTATAAATCTTCAATTATTGCCCTGCGAAATAGCCTTAATGATTATCCGGATACAAAAAACAGGGAGGAATTAATGTTTCTTCTGCTTCGATCAAGTTATCTATTGGCTGTAAATTCAGTTCCTGAAAAACAAAGAGATCGTTATCAGTCAACAGTAGATGAATATTATTCATTTATTGCGGAATTCCCAGATGGGAAGTACACAGAAGAGGCAAAAAATATTTATGAACAGTCAAATAAAAAACTTGGAGACAGAGAAAGTATAACTCAAAACTAAATATAGATATGATAGATTATAAGAAAAGTAAGGCTCCAGCAACAACAGTTACACAGGACCTGCGTGAAATGGACAAGAACACAACGAATATTTATGAAACAGTCATGATTGTTGCGAAGCGTTCAAATCAGATCAGCGTTGAGATGAAACAGGAACTTAACCGTAAATTAGAGGAATTTGCATATTATACTGATAACCTGGAAGAGGTGTTTGAAAACAGGGAGCAAATTGAAATTTCAAGATTTTATGAAAGATTACCAAAGCCTACTTTGATTGCTCTTCAGGAATTTCTTGACAGTAATATTTATTACAGAGTTTCTGAATCGCCTAAAATTGAACCAGAAAGCATAGAGTAAATTCTTTTGGTATGAAGCTGAAAGAAAAAAAAATCCTTCTTGGAATAACTGGCAGTATAGCTGCTTATAAAACTATTTCCTTACTTCGTTTACTTATTAAAGAAGGAGCAGAGGTTAAAGTGGTCATGACTCCTTTTGCCGAAGAATTCGTCACAAAGGGAACACTGGCTGCACTAAGCGGGAATCCAGTTCTTTCAGATTTTTTTAGGGAGGATGGATGCTGGAATAACCATGTCGAAATGGGAAACTGGGCAGATGTTTTTGTTATAGCCCCTGCTACAGCTTCTACTATTGCTAAAATGGCATCCGGACTGGCTGATAATCTTTTGTTGGCAACATATCTTGCAGCTAATTGTCCGGTAATTTTTGCCCCTGCTATGGACGTTGATATGTATAAACACCCAGCCACACAAAAAAATATTGGTACCCTCCAGTCTTTCAGGAATATTTTAATTGAACCATCAAGCGGCGAACTGGCCAGTGGTTTGCGTGGAAAAGGAAGAATGAAAGAACCTGAAATTATTTTCAATACAATTTGTGAAATCTTGAAGGTTGAAAAAAAAAACTTGATTTCAAAAAAATCCTGATTACTGCCGGACCTACTTATGAACCAATTGATCCTGTAAGATTTATTGGGAATCACTCTTCGGGTAAAATGGGATTTGCCCTGGCTGAAACTTGCGCTCATTATGGTGCTGAGGTTATTTTAATATCAGGACCTGTAAATATTATTCCTGAACATCCAAATATTGCTCTAATCAGCGTGCAGACTGCAAAACAAATGCTGGATGAATGCCTGTCGTATTTTCATTTATGTGATGGAGCAATTTTGTCCGCTGCTGTAGCTGATTTTTCACCTGAAATAACATACATGGATAAAGTGAAAAGGGAGAAAGAATCCTCCTGGCAGCTCAGTCTAAAACCTACTATTGATATTGCCTCCACATTAGGAAAACAGAAAAGAAATAAACAAGTGCTGGCAGGATTTGCTCTGGAAACTAATAATGCATTGGAAAATGCGAAAACTAAATTGAAAAAGAAAAACTTCGATTTTATCGTACTGAATAGTTTAAATGATGAAGGATCTGGTTTTGGTACCGATACGAACAAGATAACAATCATTGACAAAAACAATAATATTGATAAATTTGAGTTAAAATCGAAGATGGATGTTTCAGTGGATATTATTGAAAAACTGTTTCAAATGATGAAACTTTTATGAATCCATTAGTTTAATGGTTTTATAATTAAGACAGTTGATTTTGCGACACTAAATTTTGGGATAAAGCAGCTAAACACTCATTGCATGTTGAGTTTAATGCAGGGAGTATCATAATTATTTCAATAATGCAGTTTTTTCGTTTATGCAGGAGTGAATATCTGGTGTCTTATTTTGAAATTATATACCTATGAAACGAGCATGTTCGTTAAACACAAATATGGATGAAAATCTTACATGCGAGTTCCATCCGACCTTTAATAATAAATTATTTACGGATGAAAAGAATTATTCTGAGTGTATTTATTTTATTTCTATTTGCTGCATCTGAAGCCCAGGAACTAAAATGTAATATACAAGTAGTAAGTCAGCAGATTCAGGGTACTAATAAACAGGTGTACCAGACCCTTCAGGAAGCTATATATGAATTCATGAATAATAAAGTTTGGACAAATAATGTATTCAGTATAGAAGAACGGATTGAATGTAACCTGTTATTTAATATCCAGGAACAATTATCAGCTGACGAATTCAGGGGAACACTTCAGATACAATCCAGGCGACCTGTTTATAATACCAATTATAATACGGTATTATTTAATAATATGGATAATGACATTCAGTTCAGATATATCGAATTTCAACCTCTGGAATTTGATCCCAGGACACATTTATCAAATCTTACTTCAATTCTTGCGTATTATGCGTATTTGATTTTAGGACTCGATTATGATTCTTTTTCCTACGAAGGAGGTTCACCTTATTTTCTTGCTGCTGAAAAGATCGTGGATAATGCGCAAAATGTTCAGGAGAAAGGATGGAAACCTTATGAAAATACAAGCCATAAAAACAGGTATTGGCTGGTTAAAGACATTTTGGATGAGGATTATAGCCCTTGCCGGGAATTTAATTACAGGTTTCACCGTTTAGGATTGGACGTTATGGATGGTAAGTTAACTGAAGGCAGAAGCGAAATTGCAAATTCTTTTGAATTACTTCAAGGAGTTTATAGAAAAAAGCCTGATCCTTTTATGACTCCAATGCATATAATTTTTGATGCTAAAGCAGACGAAATGATAAATATTTTTTCCGAGTCCTTCACTGAAGAAAAAAACAGGGTCTATAGCATACTGCTGGAAATTGATCAGGCTAATTCAAAAAAGTATAAATCAATAGTTGAGAATAATAACTTGTAAGGTACCAGGTTATAAGGAATGGTAGGCAATAGAATTTTAGAAGGAGGGTATAATAAAAAGATTAAATTTAGCTGTAATGAAAAATAGAATTCTTTCTCATTTTTTCATTGCTTTATCTTTTGTAAATTAGGGTTTAGATGATTCAGTCACTCTCCGTCCATAATTATGCACTGATCCAACAACTGGAAATTAAATTTTCCAGGGGTTTAACTACTATTACCGGAGAGACAGGAGCGGGGAAATCAATTCTGATAGGTGCTCTTTCATTGGTATTAGGAAACAGAGCAGATACTTCGGTACTTAAAGATAAAAATAAAAAATGCTTCGTTGAAGCAGAATTTAGCTCTCAGAGCCCTTTATTAAAAAACATATTTCTTCAAAATGAAATCGATTTTGACGAAAATATTATTCTGAGAAGAGAAATTTCACCAAATGGCAAATCCCGATCATTTATTAACGATACACCTGTATCATTACAATTATTAAAGGAAGTTGGTTATCATCTTGTTGACATTCATTCACAACACGAAAACCTGAGCTTAAATAACAATCAATACCAGCTTGAAGTAATCGATGCCTTTGCGCGTATCGTATCACATGTGGAAAAATATAAAGAAGAATTCCAGAACCTGTCTGTCATCGAAAAGACTCTTACAGAGCTTAAAGATAATTCTCTGAAAGTCGCCGGGGAACTTGATTTTTTGAAATATCAATTTAACGAGCTAGAGATTGCAGCTCTTAAAGAGGACGAACAGGATGAACTGGAATCGGAGCTCGAAATTCTAACCCATGCTGAGGAGATCAAGACAGGACTTTACAAGGTTATACAAGCTATTTCTGGGGGCGAAATAAATTCCATTGGACTTCTTAAAGATGCTGAAATTACCCTGAGGAAAATTGAGAAATTTCACAATCCATCTATTAATCTTCGGCAACGGTTAGAGAGTGTCTTCATTGAACTGAAAGATATTGTTATGGAGATCCAAAATCTGAATGAGAAAGTGGAAGAGAACCCTTTAAGAATTGAATTCGTGCGTGACAGGTTAAATCTATTATATACATTATTGAAAAAATATCACCTGACTCATGTTTTTGAACTCATCGAATTCAGAAATAAACTTGATGCAAAGATCAATGATCTAAATACATTTGAATTCAGGATGGAAGATCTTGAGAAGAAGAAAATTGAACAATCCCGGAAGGTTAAAGAATTAGCTAAAGATTTAAGTCTGAGAAGAGAAAAAGTCATCCCTGTTATTCAGGAAATAATTGTCTCAATGCTTGTCCAGATGGGAATTCCCCATGCACGGTTTGAGATCAGGAATTTTAAAACACAGGAACCTGGTTTTGCTGGGTTCGATAATGTAAAGTTCTTTTTTACTGCTAACAGGAAAACAGAATTAATGGATATTGCCCGGGTTGCTTCCGGCGGAGAATTGTCACGGTTAATGTTAAGCATAAAGTCTCTAATTTCTGGAGTTCGTGATTTGCCTACTATTATTTTTGATGAGATAGATTCAGGCGTTTCTGGTGAAATTGCATTTAAGGTGGGAAAAATTTTAAAAGAAATGTCAGCTGACAGACAGATATTTACTATTACGCATCTTCCACAGGTTGCTGCACGCGGAAATCAACACTTTCTTGTATTCAAAAATGAAAAAGAATCCGGGACAACAACAGAAATAAGGCTACTTTCGAAGGATGAACGCGTTATAGAAATTGCCAAGTTGCTTAGTGGGGAGCAAACTACTGATGCAGCTATGGCCAATGCACGGGAGTTACTTGGGTAGTAAACAGTTCACAGTATGCAGTCTGCAGTCTGTAAATTGATACTTATTAAATTATTCCTTTTAAGATAATCATCATTCTTGAGGAGCATAGTTCCTAATCTTCATCCATAAACCGGCTGTCGACTGCCAACTGTTACTGCCACTGCGCAATTTTTCCAGTCCACAGTCCACAGTCTGCAGTCTGTATATCGATACTTATTGTAAACCTCCTTTTAAGTTGTTAATCGTTGTTATAAACTAAAGATCCCAATCTTCATTCATAAACCGGCTGCCGATTGCCTCCTGCCACTGCCCACTCACTAATCTACTAGTCACACTCTTCAAAACTCTTGTTATACTGTGTAATGGCCCTATAGCTCATACCCATACTTGAAAAACCTCCGTCATGGAAAAGGTTTTGCATGGTAACCTTTCTTGTCAGATCGGAAAATAAAGTAATACAATAATTAGCACAGTCGTCTGCGTTTGCATTACCCAATGGAGACATGCGTTCTGTAAAATCGATAAGGGTGTCAATACCGGACACACCACTTCCGGCAGTTGTGAGGGTAGGGGACTGAGAAATTGTATTTATTCTGATCTTTTTATCTCTTCCATAAATATATCCAAAACTACGTGCGATTGACTCCAGAAGGGCTTTTGCGTCAGCCATATCATTGTAGCCAAATAAGGTTCGCTGGGCTGCCACATAACTTAACGCAACAACTGATCCCCATTCATTGATGGCATCGAGCTTACGGGCAGCCTGAAGCATTTTATGAAAAGAGAGAGCCGATATATCAAGTGTTTTCAGGAAATTATTATAATCAATATTCTCATATAAAATGTTCTTTCTTACGTTCGGAGACATACCTATTGAATGAAGAACGAAGTCAATTTTTCCGTTAAATACTTCAAGAGTCTTGATAAACACCTGTTCAATATCAGAAACACTGGTAGCATCCGCAGGAATTATGATCGAACCGGTTTTTTTAGCAAGTTCATTTAATGTACCCAGGCGCAAGGCAACCGCAGTATTGGAAAGAGTGAATTCTGCACCTTCTGAAAATGCTTTTTCCGCGGTCTTCCATGCGATGGATTGTTCATTCAGGGCGCCGAAGATAATTCCTTTTTTGCCTTTTAATAAATTGTAAGCCATTTGTTTGATATTTATTGTATTCGCAGCAAAGATAGCCCAAATGATGTGAATGATAAAAGAAAATTACTTTTTATTTAGAATAATTTAAAATAACGTAAATTCAGCATGAATTTATTCACAGGCTAGGATATGCAATTAATAATTGAAGTTAAAAATAACGCAGTCAATAGTCATTAGTCTGTAGTTAGCAGTCCTGAGTCGGCAGTCCACAGTTTACAGTCCGCAATCATAATAATTTGTTCTTCCTTGTTCTCTTTTTTATTATTTTAGAAGAATAAATGGGAATACTTGTTATCCATATAAAAAAGCTTTTTCAGACTGAGATTTCTCCCCCTCTAATGCGTCGTGGATTAGAAATGTCAATCGTGCCTGTTTTGGAAGATGCATTTCTGTATGCCTCTGAAGGTCGGATTATTGATTTTGGCAAAATGTCCGAAATGCCTGAAGAGTATAGTAAGAACGCAGACTTAATTAATGCTTCAGATAGATTGGTATTACCTGGTTTTTGTGATTCTCATACTCACCTGGTTTACGCAGGTAGTCGGGAGAAGGAATTTTTAGATAAATTAAAGGGAATGAACTATGAGGAAATCGCCAGAAATGGAGGAGGTATATTAAATTCTGCTAAACTTTTGCATCAAACATCTGAAGATGAATTATATCAACAGTCAGTTGAAAGGATTAAAGAAATTATGTCGCTCGGTACAGTTGCAGTTGAGATAAAGAGTGGATACGGACTCAACCTGGAGGATGAGATAAAAATGCTCAGGGTTATACAAAGGATTAAAGATGATTTTCCACTTACTGTGAAGTCTACATTTCTTGGCGCACATGCTTATCCGGCGGAATATGTCGCTCATCATCATGAATATATCGATATTATTACTGGAACTATGATACCATTAATAGCCAGGGAGGGACTGGCTGATTTTATTGATGTATTCTGTGAAAATGGTTTTTTCTCACCATTTGAAACACAAAAAATATTGGATGCAGGACTTAAGCATGGGCTTGTTCCAAAAATACATGCAAATGAGCTGGATTTTTCGGGCGGTACTCAAATAGGAGTAAAATACCATGCTTTGTCAGTGGATCACCTTGAATACACGGGGGAAGATGAGATAAATTCCCTTCTTCAGAGCAGGACTATGCCTACTCTCCTTCCATCTACATCTTTTTTTTCAGGACTTCCCTATGCGCCGGCCAGAAAAATAATAGATGCAGGTTTGCCACTTGCTCTGGCCTCTGATTATAATCCCGGCTCATCTCCATCTGGAAATATGCAATTCATTGTTGCATTGGCATCCATTAAACTTAAAATGACGCCTGAAGAAGCAATTAACGCTGTGACAATAAACAGCGCATATGCAATGGGTGTTGAACAGGACCATGGAACGATTACACCCGGTAAATTTGCCAGTTTCATTATTACTAAAAAGATACCAGGTATAGAATATATCCCATATGGCTTTGGAAGCGATCAAATTGAAAATGTGTTTATCAAAGGTGTTCAAATCAGATGAAGTTATCTTTAAGTCTTAGTTTGAGCATTGATCAGTTCGAAATAATGCTCGAAGAATGCATAACTCGAAGTCAATGCGTGGAAAAGTCTTTACCTATTTAAAATTTGGCTTTAGTTTTAAAACCTGTAATGTGCTCTACATTGAAAAGAAGTAAGCTAACAAATGGTGAAGCACTCATTTAGGGATGGACATGATTAAGTACTTTCGGATAAATTAGTTGGTTCCTATTCTAAAAAAATTCTATTTTTTACAACTTATTGCTTATTAATTATAAAATATTTTTAATTAAGCAAAAAAAGTGGGGGTATTATTAAAAAAAATATATCAATATTTGAATACCCCCCTAAAAAAATATATGTTTGTAAAAAATTATAAGTTATGAAATCTAAAATTAAAGCTGTTCTCTTTTTACTATTCATAATATTTGGAAACAATGGCATTTTATTAGCATCAGAAGGCATTAAAGTTGACTCTGGGGCGACCGCCTGGATGCTTACCTCGACTGCCCTGGTTTTATTGATGATACCGGGATTAGCTATGTTTTATGGAGGATTGGTGCGAACCAAAAATGTGCTTGGTACAATTATGCATAGTTTTGTTGCGATGGGAATAATAACAGTTTTATGGGTGATCCTGGGCTATAGTATGTGCTTCGGAAGCAATATATTAGGCGGATGGTTTGGATGGAATCCTGATTATTTCTTTCTCAGGGGAATTGATACAAGTATTATGGATGCAGGTATACCGGAATATGTATTTTCCATGTTCCAGGGAAAATTTGCAATTATTACTCCTGCCTTAATCGCTGGAGCTTTTGCTGAACGTGTTTCATTTAAAGCATATTGTTTTTTTATTGCCATCTGGGGAATATTTGTCTACAATCCTCTTTGTCACTGGGTTTGGGCAGAGGATGGATTTATTTTTAATTTGGGAGCAAATGGTGCCATTGATTTTGCAGGTGGGACTGTAGTACATATTTCAGCTGGTGTAAGTGGCCTGGTTGCAGCAATATATTTAGGAGCACGTCGCGGGTATCCATATCAGGTAATCCGGCCAAATAATATGGTTATTACTATGCTTGGAGCAGGTTTATTATGGGTTGGGTGGTTTGGGTTTAATGCCGGGAGTAGCATATCCAGCAGTTTAAGTACTGCACAGGCATTAACTGCGACTCAGGTTGCAGCTGCCTCTGCAGCTTTAGCATGGGTAATTATCGAAGGTTTTCATCAAGGGAAAGCTACTGCCCTGGGTTTTGCAAGTGGTATCCTGGCAGGATTAGTTGCGGTGACTCCCGCCGCTGGTGTTGTTAAACCTTATGGTGCCATGATTATTGGGATGTTTGCCTCATTGATATGCTATTCCGCAATAATAATGAAAAACAAATTTGGGTACGATGATAGCCTTGATGCATTTGGGATCCATGGAATTGGTGGGATCATTGGTGCAATTTTCCTGGTATTCTTTATACGTCCATCCTGGATGGAAAGTGCTTCAGCTGATTTTGGCATTAAGTGGACGATCTGGAACCAGCTAGGGATTCAATCTATTGCAGTAGGTATTGCTATTGTTTATGCAGCCATGATGACTCTTATTATAATTTTAATTGTTGATAAACTTTTTAAATTTAAATCTTCAGAAACGGATGAGATGGCAGGACTCGACCGGGCTTATCATGGTGAAAGAGGATATGGAATGCTTAACCCTAATTAAGAAATTCTCATAAAACTTCTATATTTTTATCAAACACTAATTAAAGCAGTGAATTAATAATTTATAGTATGGTATCCGATGAATAGTACTTTAAAAAATAATAGATAATTGAAAAATTATTATCAAGTGATATTAATATAAGAAATACACATGTCAAAATGATGTTAAACAAAAAGACGGATGAAAAATAACCTGAAACAACATTTTTAT
>CAZKMG010000011.1:0-25186 GCA_964553465.1 uncultured Bacteroidaceae bacterium | reverse complement strand
TTTCTCCATGCAAGTGCCCCTGAACCCCAATACCGGCAAGTGGAACTCCCTGATTAAGCAACTTACGGGTATGAGCCATATAGTCGTCCAACCTGTTGCTAGTTAGGATATCATAATCATTTAAGAACAGTTTTGCATTGGGGTCACCGTTATGTACCCATTCTGCCATTAGTTTTGTTATTTCAGAGCCTAGCCTGTCTTCGTAATAGTTCCCGTGGATCATCTCATTGTTCAGGTCGTATTCTGCAAAATGTCCCTTATAGCGTAAAGTTATTGTTTCAGCCCTGTCCTTTAATGTTTGCGTGAGTTCATTGTCATTCAATTCCTTTACCCAGGGTTGTATAAACTGAGGAATCCCCCAAAAAAGGTTGTGCCCCCTGAGAGGGATATGATTTTCCTCAGTCCATTTTAAAATTCCATCTACCACAGTATAATTTACTTCTCCCCTTCGGCGTTCCATATTTCTCCACTTCAATGCATTTTCAGTTACAGCTGAATTAAAATTTTTCAGGAAATTTTCCTTGTATTGTCTGATATCATTTTCCGACATCGAACCCCCAATAATACTGTTGCTTATTGCACATCCAAACCAGAATTCGTGACTTAATTGTTCAACCATTACCGGATCGCCGGCTTTTGCTTTTATTATGAGCTCACCTTTCCGATGCTTTTCTATTGATTCGTTAATACCAGGATACTGGGCATTAGTATCAGTCAAGTTTATTATTCGAAAAATTGATATAGCTACGAAACAGAAAAAAACCTTTTTGATTTCAGAATTATAATTTTTCATATATGATATTTTTAGGGTACGTACAAAACCATTTTTTTGCGCCTATTTTGATTTAAATGTATAGCAGATTTTTCAATAATTTATAATAAACCGCCCTGATTTTTTGGCGGAGGTTTTGATAAAACTGGAGACAGACTGAAAATACTTGCTCTGGCTTTCCCTCTCATGTTTAGCTCATTAAAAGATGAATGTAATTAACATTTAAATTCGATCAGATTTCTCCTGTAAACTGGATATTGGTACTCAATATTGCCGGATTCTACAGTTTAGTAGAATTAAACTTGAAAATAGCATAATATTGTATAAAACTATTGTTTACATTAGTATTTGTAAATGCATATTCATTATTAATCCATAATTAAAATGGACAGACGTAAATTCATGGGAAACCTTGCAGTAATAGCTGTTTCAGGGGCTGCAGGACTGCATTTAAATGATGTAGTGGGCAAGGATAAAAGACAAATTGTAGAGAAAAATGGAATTCCGAAGCGAATTCTTGGAAAAACTGGAGTTGAGGTGACTGCTTTAATCCTTGGAGGGGTTTCAGGAATGATGCAAAAACCAACCAAAGAATTTCACCCGGCTGAACTTGCAAATGCAGCGATAGATGCAGGAATAAACTACTTCGACACCGCTGCAGCTTATGGAACCGGTCAATCGGAGCTTAATTATGGAGTAGTAATGGCTAAAAGGAGAAATGAGGTATTTCTAGCTACAAAAACCAGCAATCGAACATATGACGGTGCAATGCGTGATGTGGAAGAAAGTTTAAAGAGGTTGCAGACAGATCACCTTGACCTTTATCAGGTTCATAGTGTTGGAGCTAATGAAGACATTACTTTGTGGGATAAGCCGGATGGAGTGATGAAAGCATTATACAAATTGCGGGATGAAAAGGTCACCAGATTTATAGGGGTAACAGGACACGAATCAGCTGAAGCTATGAACCGTGCGATTGATATGTATCAATTTGACACAATCCTGACGACATTCAACCCGGTTCCCAGGCGGAAGCCATTCAGAGAACTTGTACTTCCTAATGCACTTGGAAAAAAGATGGGAATCATTGCGATGAAAGTAATGGGAGGTGGTGAAGGTGCCCTCGCAGTCGGAAATCCTTCTGTTAAACCCGCAAATGGAAATTGGTACTGGGATGAGACCCCTCTCCAGGCGGAGGCATCAACACTTATACGTTATGTTCTCGGTTTCCCAGTATCGTGTGCTGATATTGGGATGAAATCACTTAAGGAATTGGAAATTAATGTAACAGCAGCAAGGGATTTGAATCCATTAAACAGAGGAGAGCAAATTAAACTTGAAAATCTTATGATGTGAAAAATATTGGACGGCGCAAATTCATAGGTTCATCTATCAGTGTATTTGGTTTTGCGAGCCTTGACTTTTCTGGTAGTAAACACTTCTATGCACCAAGAAAAAAATCAGATGAATCCGGCAGAATCATCATGTTAAAAGGAAAAAAAAATTACAGTATTATCCACTGGGATATAATCACTATAGGTAATCTTTCACGTAACAGATACTGGGGCGAAAGTGATGAACGTGCTATCCATAATGTGATTTGCACATGTACAGTAATATCAGGTAAAAATTTCCATATAATTGTTGATCCTTCTTTAGCGGATGAACTGGCTATGGCAACTGAACTTAAACGACGAACGGGATTAACGCCGGATAAGATTGATGCAGTATTTATAACCCATCAGCATGGGGATCACCTTGCCGGTATAAAACATTTTCCAAAAGCCAGATGGCTTGCCGGGACGGATGTGGCATTGGCCCTTAACAAGTCCGGGCACCATACTAAACTAATTGAACCGGCAGGAAACAGCCTGTTTCAAAGTATTGATGTCATAAATACTCCCGGACACACACCAGATCATATGGGATTACGTTTCGATTACAGGGATCTGTCTGTGGTTATCGCAGGCGATTCAGTTACTACAAAGGATTTCTGGGACGAAAGGCGTATGTATTATAATGTCATTGATATATCGGAATCAAAACGAACTATGGAAAAGATTGATTCAATTGCCGACATAATTGTTCCTGGACATGACAACTGCTTTTTTAATGTATAATTTTTTCAAGATCCAGAACCTGTCAAGATGAACTTTATGTTTAAAACTCTCTGACATGTTTGTATTGATGGATCAATTAGAATCAATGAAAGTATAAACAGGATCACTTCAATTCGAGCGTTCCAGCCTGTCAAACAATATAGGTTTTAGATTATGATCATGATGGTGATTATGATAATTTTCGTTACCCAACACATGATGCCATCAAATTTTATCTTCTTTGGAATAAAACAATTGATTGAAAAAAGACTATAAATACAAATGAATATCTGTTTATTGTCAATGTTGTTAAATAAACAATAACTTTAATTAAAATAAATGTACAATGAGAAGGCGAGATTTTATTATGACAACAGGCTTAGCCTCAATGTCTTTTAGTATTTACCCTATGAATATGAAATATGACATAATTACCGCCGGAGATCTTCAAAAATATTTGAGGAATTTATATCCAGTTCGGGAACCTTCAGTTGATCGAATAATAATTGGGGATCCTAAAACTAAAATCAAAAAAGTTGGTACTGCATGGACTCCATATTTAAAAACATTGAAAAAAGCTGTAAGTCAGGGTATTAATGTTATGGTTGTGCATGAGCCCACTTTTTATACGCATTGGGATTTGGATAAGAAAACACAGGATTTTTATAATAGTCCTTCACCCGCAAAAGATCAATATTTAGAAGCTCTTGAGACAAAGAAGAAATGGATTGAAAGTAACGGATTAGTTATCATTCGAAGTCATGATGTTCCTGATATCATTAAAAATTTTGGTATTCCATTTGCTTTAGGGCAGAAATTAGGCTTTAAGAACGAAGATATATTACGTTCCAAAGATTTTTATAATGTATATCAGGTTCAACAAAATAGTGCAGCAAATATTGCGAAAATTATAGCAGGTAAGCTTAAAGATTTTAATCAGCCAGGTGTTGCATTTTATGGTGACCCAAATAGACTTGTCTCGACTGTTGGACTTGGCACTGGTTGTATTTGTGATCCTCAGCAATATGCAGAGTTGAATCCCGATTTATCTATTGCTATTGATGATACTATCCGAACATGGGTTCAAACAACATATGCTGAAGATACCGGAAATCCTTTGGTAGTAATTAATCATGGCACATCTGAAGAGATGGGGATAAGATTATTAAATGATTATTTAAGGAAGAATATTCCATCCATTGAATTTATCCACCTTAATCAGGGCTGTAGTTATTATTGGATTACTGTATAGTTTATAACTACCTGATACTTTAATCAAATGATGGACCAACGGAGTTCACTTTATGTTAAGATCATAAAAACAAGCACTTAACTGTTATCAAGGATATCCATTTCACACAGTTTAATGATCATTAAGGAACCGGGTTATTCCTATAATGTAATAACTCGTTTTTGTTTTGTCTTTTTATTATATGCTTTGTTATTATGAAGGCAACACCGAATAAACCCAGGAATGCAATAATATATATTTCAATATGTTCTATATGACTAAGTTCTGATTTTATTATCTCTCCAAATAAATATCCGATTGTACAGTATACCGAAGCCCAAATAATTGTGCTCATAGCGCTAAATAATAGAAATTTTTTTGTATTTGTTTTGCTTGTTCCGATTACCAGTGGAGTAATTGATCTAAAACCATATAAAAACCTGTAAGTCACAAAAATGAGTATAGGGTATTTTTCTAACTTTTTTTCAATGACAGCGGCTTTATTTTTGATTTTCTGGTTTTTATTTATCCAAACCTTACCTTTTTTCCTTCCCAGAAAGAAGTAAAAACAATCAGCGCAATATGTACCTGCGATTCCCAGAATTACAACCAGCCAGAGATTAAGATATTCATGATGGGCGGCAATAACAGCTGAGATCATTATCATCTCCCCTTCAAAAAAAACTCCCAATAAAATGCCAATGTAAACAATGATGATATGCATGACTTAATTCTTTTTATTTGATCTATAAATATTGAAACTTGAATGTGCCATTTTTGGGATAAAATATTATGTAATCACAAGAATAAAACAATCTTTTTTTCTCGTTATTGCATGTACATTAAAAGTTGAGTTTTTTATTAAGCAAATTATCACGAAAATTTATTTCCATTCTTCAACTATTTTGTTCTCTTTCAAGAAGTGTTTGGCATAATCGTATGCGTAGGAATAGATCTCATCAGCATCCTTCATATCAAACATACCAAATCTGCGCATATTTGGAGGATATATAAACAAGTCACATTTATTGGCTTTTAAATAAACCGAGTTCTTAATGCAAAATGAAAACTGCGGTCAAGAAAATCTCTCATATGAACAGATTCATTGACCTTATTAATAGCATTTACATGGATTCCAATAATTTTATCACAATTATTAATGAGAGGTTCAATAGGGAAATTATTTAAAACACCCCCGTCAACAAGAGTTATTCCTAAATATTTAACAGGTTGAAAAATTACGGGTACACAGGAAGATGCCATCAGTGCTTTCGAGAGATCACCAGAGGATAAGAACTTTATTTCACCTTTAATAATATCAGTTGCAACAACATGGAGTGGAACGGGTAGTGATTCAAAAGAGTTATCGGGAAAATATTTTAGATAACCCGATTCAAAAGAGTCCATATCAAATAATCCTGGTTTTCCAATTTTTAGATGAGACGATTAAATATTTTACTTTCGTTAAGAATTGTAATTATTTTTTCAGGTTTATACCCAGCTAAATAAAAGGTACCATTTATTGCACCTGCGCTTGTCCCTGATATTACAGACGGCTAAAGACCTGTTCTTCTAGTGCTTTCAGAACTCCCAGATGACCGATTCCACGTGCACCCCCTCCAGATAATACGTATCCGATTTTTACCAATACATTTAATTCTTGATTTAATTTGAGATAATTTACAAATCGTTCGTAATAGTCATTTATTTTAAAGCCATTTTTTCTTTCGGAAATAAATTAACATTCCAGCAGCCAAAGTTATTAAGACTCCCCACATAATAAAGTAACCATATTTAAAATGAATCTCCGGTAGTACGTCAAAGTTAGTCCCATATATTCCTGCAATAAATGTAAGTGGAATAAAAATAACTGAAAAAACGGTCAGGAGTTTCATAATATCATTAAGCTTTGTACTCATAGTCGTATGGTAAATGTTTAATTGGTCAGATAATAATTCGCGATAATTATCGGCAGACTCTGTTGCATGACTGATATTGTCAAGAAGTTCTTTGAAATGAATATATGTACTTTCCTTAATAAATTCTGATTCCAATTTTGATAAAGCCAATATCATTTCTTTGGCAGGATTAATGCTTTTTCGCAAAAAATTCAGTTCTTGTTTGTATGAATTGATTTCATCAATGATACGTTGGTTTGGGTTAAGAAGTAATTTCTCTTCTAAATCTTCAATTTTATCTCCAAATACACTTATAATGTATATGTAATTATCTACAACAATATCGAGTAAAGTAAATGCCAAATAATCAGTTCCCGAATTTCTGATTCTTTTTTTCTGTGTTCTGATTCGTTCTCGTATAGGTTCAAAAACATCTCCTTTTTTTTCCTGAAAGGAAATCAATACTGTTTTAGTCAGGATCAGGCTTAAATTTTCAACTGAAATCAAGCCTGTAGCCTCAATTTGCTGCAACATTTTAATGGAAAGAAAAATACAATTAGCATGCTCCTGCACTTTAGGTCTTGCTTGTGTGTCCATGACACCAGCCAGGATAAGGTTATCAAGCTGGAATCCGCGGGCAATCTCTTCCATAATTGTTTTATTATGCAGCCCGTCAATATTAAACCAGGTAACTGTATCTTTGTGTTGATACTTCAAAACCTCCTTAACGGTGCTGACTGCAGTTTCTTCCAAATTATTTGCATCAAAATCGATCACGCGTAATAATACGTTATCCATCTTTTTTTGACCTCTGAAATACAAAGCGTCAGGTGGTAACCCAATTTCCTTTTTCTGTTTTTTTATAAGCCTAGCCATAATTTTTGTTTTTGTAACTTCAAATTAATTCTCAACTATTCATATTATCCTGGTTCTGTAATTTACCTGGGGGTATATTAACATAAAGCATAATAAAGGATATAAATAATTCAAAATGGTTTGTTATGGATACTACCATTAACAAAGGAATAAGATTCTTGTTTGACAATTGATCACTTATTGGACAGTACTTTCTCATAAATATCCTTTATAAACATATACCCAAGTCCCGAAAGATTCTTATCATAATTATCTGAACTTTTCCCGTTTTTGTGATCACGGTAACCATGCTGCAGTTTATAAATCAAATCAGAAGAGCCTATTTCCAATCTGTCCATCAATTCATTTTTCTCAATAGTCTCCGGTAATAATCCAAAGGACTGAAGACATGCAGCAGTCATAATATTATTCCACCAGCCCTCAAAGCAATATCTTGAAGAACTTCGACATCCTGAAGCATCAACAGCTTTAAATTCGTAACACATCCCGGTTTGACCTTCATAAGGGGATTTCGAACCATCGAGAATATAAGATAAATTATTACAACCTGAACTTGTTACAGGATGCTTATACATCCGGGCAGATAAATCACGGTACAATAAATATGGATCATAGCTTAACTCTCCATAACCTGACAAAGAGCTATAAAGGAAAGGTATTTTAACTCCTTTTGTATTCCCCCCTCCGGAATCGTTTCCACCTTTCTCCATTAATTCTTTCCCTGTTGATTGCCAGCACGACTTAATATTTTCAAAACCAAAAGCTGTGAATTTTGCCATATAGTCTTCAAAATTAAAATCTTCAAACACCTTATTCACAGCATCAGCACTACCAAAATAAATCCAGGCAGCTATCATAACGCCTACATATCCTTCCTGGTGATTGGGATTCCAACCCTTTCTCCAATCAAATGATTGATAAAGTCCTTTATAAACATTATTTTGGCTATTCTGACAATAATTTCCTGCGATAGCAAGGGCCTTCATCAATAAATCTATCTTATCTTTTTCAGAATTACTTAGTTTGCTCCAAACACTTTTGGTATATTTTGCCATAGCAATTGACTGCGCAAGTGAATTATCGGCCCATCCTGCGATCACACCCCTGCAACACGGCTCTTTTCCTCCGGAAATAACATATTTTAAATGTTCAACAAGCCTTCCGGAAACTTCGGGATAATTTTGTAAACTATCGTGAAAAGCGACCAGGGCCAGGTAGTTCATGGCCTTACCTGTTTTAAGAACTCCAAAACCTGTATATTCAGTATTTACACTCGGATCGTTTTTCCACCTGACATAATCGGCTTCCATGGCTTTTCTCAGTACTTCCTGATCCCATTTATATTCTTGTCGTTTTTTTTGAGAATTAAGGACTAAGCTTTGTTTACTTTTATCAATCCCATTACAACTTATAGAAAGTGTGAAGAAGAACAAAATGGCAAAAGTGCAAGCAACTTCATTTCGTATCATAGTGTATATATTTAAATTAAATTTAACTGATTTTATTCTTATGCTATAAGTTATATTCTTTCTCCAGTAATCTTTAAATTATGAATGCTTTTGAAAAATACTGGTTATCTTTTTTTATGACGGATTATTTTTTACGATCATTTCAGCAGCCAGTCAAATCCATTATTTTCCTACATGTATAATCAAAACTGACTTTTTATAATAAATTATTGATATTATGCCAGTTAATAGAAATAAGCAATTAATGCTATCTTATTTTATCAAATATGCATATAGATAATATTTTCTTAAAATTAAACATTATTAGGTGACAGCTATTCTTTCAATTCGCAAGATAATGGAAAAACTGGATACATCGACTACATGAAGTTGGCGTCATTTAATTGTTATTTAGTTAAGTTTTTTAACTTAACTTACTACCAGGGTATAGAAAGAAGTTTCGGAGTTTAATAAATAAAAAATTATAAAAATCATTCTTTTACGCTTCTGTGATAAATAGTGGAAAAGGTATTAGACTATCAGAATTTAAATTATAAAATGATGAAAAAAATATTGTTTACCTTGTCAGTATTACTTGCTCCCCTCTGTTTTACCTCAGCAAAATCAACTATTCCGTCTGATCGTTGGCTTGAAATAGACCTTTACTGGTTCGAACATAACGACATGGAAGGTTCGGCAAATATTTTCTGGGAGCGATTTTATCCCCTTGTTGAAGGAATTGATGGTTGGAAAGGTGTCATTTTAAATGTAGGCTGGGTAGCTGATTATATTCTGGAGTGGCAGGGTGACTTAACCCAGGAAATAAAGCTGCCGAAAAATATGCTTAAATTCCCGTGGTTCAAGAATGAAGGTGTACTATCAGGATCAACAATGGAGCGTATTGATTTATGGAAGACAAGATTCGACAATGCAGACAATTACCAGGTGATAAATTATGATAAATGGACTTATTCCGATTTAAAGAAATTGGTCAGCGTAATTAAAAAGGTGGCCAGGGATAAATACAAATTACCGGATGTGAAAGTCGGCACTTTCACAATAGGCAGGGAAAATATTTATAATGGGGATAAATCTGAATTTTCAAAAAAACATTCCAATGCCTGGCATAATAATAAATCAAACATGTTAGCCAAATTATCATCTGACAAACAAAAATATGGGGCATTTCCTGACGGAATTCCTGATGGAACACCTTTCAGTGAATTTTTTGGAAAGCAATGGGGCAGTTTATCTAGGGCTATCGGTCTGGATGCGATTGTTTTAAGGGATAACTACCTGGGTGTTGTCGAATATTTCCGGAGAGGGCCTTATGGAAAGACCGCACCCAATGATCCGGAAAAAGTATCAGCCTGGAGTAAAGCGACAGGAGAACTAGTAAAACAAACCAAAATATCCAATCCAAAAGCGCTTGTAATCGGATATTCAAGTGCTTCAAGTGCAGTGTCTGACTGGCGCATTAATTGCTTTGACCTTGAATCCATTGCAAAAGAAGGTTATCTGGATGCATGGATAGACCAGACATGGGCAGGAGCATGGAACGAATTTGGTCAACGGCCTGATATCTTATGGAATCAACCATTGCTGGGCTGGACCTATCAGTTAAGCTATATGCTGTTACATGCAGCAATCCTTGCTGACACCAGGGTTCATCATTATTTTCTTACTGAGACCTTTGATGCATGGGAATCCTGGGATATTATTCATAATGCTACAGACCGTTTAAGATGGGGCATATGGGCTTATTCGCATGCAGCTGTTAAAACACCGGATGGATTAAAAATGCCTGCCGGAAATTATATTTCATGGTGTAACCAGGGTAAAAGACTGATCTCGGAGGAGGATGTTATATTTCTTGCCTCAACCTCTAACTCTGCTATCAGTGATGCCCACGAGATAAAAAAAATATTCGGACCCACGCTTGTCTATTGCCGGAGTGCAATGGAATGGCAATCAAATAATAAACCTGAAGTAAATATCAAAGAATGGATTGATGAACAAGCCGGTACTTTAATGAAATGGTCTGTACCGGTACTCTCAGTTACCCGGTCGGAATATTTACCATCTGTCGAAAGTGATATGTTTATTTTTCAGACTCCTGTTCATCTGAACCAGACAGAAAAAGAAAATATTATAAAAGTACTGGAATCCGGAAATCCTGCTGCTGTTTTTGCATCCCCTGCAGGCGGATTAGATAAAGATATTTCAAATATAATTGGAGTATCAACCCGTGATTCAATAATAAATATTACCAGATTTATCGGGACACTCAATTACAAAACAAACGGAATTTATGCTTCACTTCCAAATACTTTTCCTCTTTTTCAACCATACACTCTGAATAAATTCGAGAAAGGGATTGAAATAGTTTATTCTGTGAGTAAATCTCCATGTTTAGGATATAATCAATTGAATGGTAAACAATTAATTTTTTGGGATGCACCAGATTTTTCTAAAAATGTGCCTTCCGGATCCGGAGATTATGAAGAATCGCTTGATCAAATCCTGGGTAGTCCAGTACCCTATGTGTTGACGGCAAGATTAATGAATGAATTAATGAAAAAAAATGGATTTGTATCTGTTGATGAAATATTGCAGTACCAGCCTGTAAATTTATCTATATGGCAATTACAGGATGGAAGCTACAGAATAATGGCTGGTAATCTTGAAGAAGGGATCTGCCATACAGCCGACCAATCAACACATATCTTAATTACCCTCCCCTGGCAGTTTTCAGATTCCAGGGTAATAGAGGTAATCGAACAATGGAGTGGTGAAAAGACAATTATTGGAAATAAGAAAATCAGTATTGACCTGGATCAGGCACAAACAAAGCTTTATATCTTAAAATAGGATGAGAACTATTGAAAAGTTGTCAGTTTTGTGGAGTTGCAATATTTAATGTAAGTTCGAATGAAGATCCTTTGTTTTTCCCCTCAGATTTCACAGTAATACTGCCCCCCATCTGGTCAACTAGTTGTTTTACAATCGAAAGGCCCAGACCAGTGGATGTTTCATTTCCGGTCGGCCGGGCGCTAAGAGTTTTAAACTCTTGAAAAGCGCTCTTAATATCTTCTTGAGTCATTCCTAATCCCTGGTCCTGGACAATGATTTTAAGCCTGTCGGATAGTAATTCGTTATATATATTTACCTGCGTACTGGGCGGTGAGAACTTAATAGCATTGCTGATAAGGTTGGAAATAATATGATCAAGAGCATTCTTGTCATACCTGACATTAGGTAGATCTTTATCAATTAATCTCTGAATGGAGATACTCTTTTCTAGTGCAGTTAATATGTGTTTATCGATAACAGATTGAATTGTATAATATGGATTTCCAATTTCAAGCTGATCAGGTTCTATCCCTGAATCCAACCTCGTTTTGTCAAGAATAAGACCTAAGTTTTCCAATATATCTGAAGAACTTTGATGAATAAGATTAAGAAATTTTAATGACTTGTCATCTAAGCGCTCTCCATTTTCAAGAATTATCTTGGTGAGACCGTTAATTGCAGAAACCGGATTTTTCAGATCATGAACTATGTTTCCAGTAAATGATCTGATGTGTTTGTTCTTTTCAAATACAATGTCTCTTTCATTCTTAAGCTTCTTGCTTAGTAAAATGTTCCTTGAAAGAAGGATACCAAATATTAATCCCACCAGGACAGGAATGAAATAATTTGTAAGGTTAAAAGTATCGCCAAGGATCAGATTATATTGTATGAAAGCAAAGAGAACGACCACAATCGTTGAAACAAAAGTTACTAGCAGGTATATTTGTAAAGTACTTTTATTGTTAAACATGGTATTCTATATTATTCAATTTATCAAGACTCCTAACTCAAATTGTATCTTATAATTATGCATATTTCAGGTGATGCATTAATCTTTTTGATGTTAAAATTAATAAATTATTTGTAATCAATCCTGCCTAATTCAGCGCTGGAAATCTTGGGGCAAAATTATTAAAAGTATGGTAATATTGTGTACCTCTAAATAAGGTGATTCTCAGCCAGGTGATCATCATGTTAATGAACCGAATTAATATTATTTTGGTACTATATACCATTGTAGATCAGTCGTTTACAAGAGTTTCAGTATGATTTATTGACACTTGTTGGTTGCCCTTTCGCTCAGCCGATTCAGGAGAAAAATACCAGCTGACAAAGATATTGTGCTGAAGAATTTTCTAAAATAAAACAGTTATTTATAGTATTATTTTCAATACTATGTTGGTAATAGATTTTCCTGAGTTTTAAAAGTTTGTATTATTTTATAGACTTTATACAATTATAATAAGTTTACATCAATTTGGCATAATTATTGAAAATAAATCAGTAATCAAAGCTATGAACCATGAAGAGATATCGTTATATTTGGATATATGGTTTTATTCTCTTTATAGGATTGCATTTTATTTCAGGTTGTCAAAAGCAGGTGAACCTGGACGATGGAATACTTCAAGGGAAAATTTCCATCGGGCCGATATGCCCGGTTGAGAGGATCCCCCCTGATCCGGGTTGTTTGCCAACTGCTGAAACATATAAAGCTTATCCTGTCAGTGTTTGGACTTCCAATGGCAAAAGAAAAATTGCACAAATTGATCCAGCATTGGATGGCTCATTCAAAATAGAATTGAAACCAGGGAAATACATGGTAATCCTTGAAAGGGAGTATAATAGAATAGGTAGTAGCAACCTGCCTGTTGAAGTATTAATATTTTCAAATAACAAAACCTTACTCAACATTGATATTGATACCGGAATAAGGTAAACTCATTACTCTAAATTTTCGTGAACATCCTCAGTTGTATTTATCCCCAAGCATGTTTTACAAAAAGTAAAGTGTAAAATAAGGATACTTAGAATTTTCTTCGTAAATAACAGTTGTATAAATTTAAATTTCTGGTTTAAATGAAATGAGAAAAACTCTTCCATATTTCTTTTTATATTCTGATTGGTAGAAATTCATTAAAAATCATTCAATATGTTCAAATCAAGTGATTTTTAAAAACTAAACACAAATTTTAAATTTTGTTGAAATATTAATATATTGATGCATAGGGGAGAGGTATCTTTAAGGAAATAAAAGGAAATAAATTATGCTTTAAATTGGTAGTATTTTGAATTCACCTTTTTTATCTGAAGATCCTACAAGATCGGAGCTTTATGGGATTTTTAATTTTATAACTTAAAGCTTGAATGCATCTCCTTCGCAGAGATATTTTTACAGAACCAATCCGACATGCAAGAAATTGTACAAGTATTTTATGGTATATTCAGAATCAATCAAGTATGGTTTTCTTGATGAATTTGCATGATGGTCCTGACTTGTTTAATAGGATACGATACAGTATCCTCTTTTCAGATAATGCGTAAGAGGAACACCCATACCCTTGACATCTATCTCACAAACATTAAGTTCGTTTGTAACACCGTACATATTGGAGCACGCAACACAAGCTTCAACAATAACTCCATCTTTTTTCATTGCAGCTACTCTTTCCTTCAATATTGAATTCTCAGCAAGGAGCTTCTCTGAAGGACCCCAGACAATTAATATTACCTCTTTAAACCAATTGTTTTTTTTTGCTGCTTGCGTATACATTAAACATGCCTTCTCTGCAACCTCAGGATCACCACTTGACCATAATACAACAAGTGTATCCGATGGAGTGGCAACTTTTACCTCCTGGGCATTTAGTGCTTTTATTGAAACCCCTCCTAATAGAACGACAAGAATTATTTGATAAAATTTCATATTCAATGTTTTAATTGTAAATCGTTAGCATTAAGTGTTGCAGTAAAGATATATTATTAAGGCTTTAATTTCGAAAGTTGTAAATATAAGCCTTACAAACAACCTTAATATCTATTATTTTAATTTCACAAAGCCGGTAAATACGTATTAATAATAGGAAAGGGTCTGTAATTTATTTTCCATTTTAAGTACTTTTCAGCGTGTCTGAAACTAATTCCTCAATACACTTTGCCCTTACTTTTCGGAAGATTATGTTTTAATACTATTGAATCTACACAATTTATTATCTGAATAAAAACGATAAACTGATCAAAAATAATCTCTCCCAAAGATACCATGAAAAGGGAAAAACACTTCTTTACAGCCAGGATCTGTTAAAAGTTATTTTATAATAAGATTAATAGATCAGTCTGACTGGAGTTCAAACCAGAACCTGCTAGGTTTCATTATAGAATGAAGCCTTAAAGTGCTAAAAAGTAGGAATGTTTCTTGTTCTTGAACTTTATCAAATTTTATTCGAAAGTGTAAGTTGCCCTCACGGCCACAACAAAGTTGCGATCTTTAGAAACATCCTCACCTTCATTGACATTGGTAATTCCCGGAATTACTCTTATACCAACGCCAAAATTATTTATAAACTCATAACCAACTCCAATAGGAAAACTAAAATCAAATTTTTTAACATAATCACTATAATCTTCGGTTAAGCCATTATACTTATCCTTGGCGCTTAGCAAAAAACCAGGCTGAATTCCGGCCTCTCCGAAAAAGCCACTTTCTAACTGATATCTGACCACCAGGGGGACATTCAGATATAACATATTTGTTCTACCCTTCGTCAAACCTTCACCCCAATCTTCCTCCCATTTTGCTCCTTGCATAGAAAGATTCAATTCTAATCTAACACTCACTTCTTCATTTAAGAATTTTGCAACCGTTACTCCTCCCATCCCGCCAATAGGATCCTTCCAGCTATCGCTTTCGCCGACAATGCTAGACTTAGATAGAGCACCAAAAACTGAAAACACAAGTTTATCAGTTTGCGCAATTAAAGACTGTGCCAATAATAGATTAGCTACAATCAAGATCGAGAGACTAATTTGTTTTCTCATAATTCATGTTTTGTGGTTAATTATTAATGTACACTGTTTACAATTTATTTTATTAATTGCAGGGATATCTTATATTTTAGAATCAGTAAATAATTTAATTTTCCAATAAAAGATAGAGAACTGATTCAAATTCATTTGTTTGTTTAAGGTAGAAGCCAGTTAATTGGAATAATATTTTTTTAGAAAAATATCTAAATTTTTATTTAGCTGAATTTTTTATAATTTATTCTGATTTATTTCAAAGAACTGGAAAATTAAGTTTTTATACTTGTACATGCCAATAAGGCTCTTCTACTAATCCAAGGACTTACATGGTTGCATTAGCGGGAAGTGCTTAATCGACAGTAATGGATTTATTCTTTAAATCAAATATAAATCCTTAGTCAATAAAAAGCAAATCATAACCATATCTCTGATATGCCACTTAAAACAGAGTCAGAGTAAGAGTGGGTGGGAGCAAGATCACTTCGTTTATTCAAATCTCACTTTCCCATTGCATTTAAGTCCGATTTATTAAAATTGTATGGTTCCGTGAAAGCAAAGAATTTATGCATATAGATTTCATTGATTCTTCAATCTAAAAAAATCATTATTACTGCAAATAATTAACTATTCCAAGAACCCACATAATTATTATTAATGATTCTGATCTCTCAAGAGTTAATAACAAGAGCCTTGTTTATTTATTTTTGTATTTTCTTTTTGTTATTAAATCATGGCTGAATATATACCTGATTATAATCTGGAAATATCATATCCATTCAATTGGTAACCCACAGATTAAGTGGGGACCATTTTATAGCATTACATGAAAATTCGTTTAAGTTAATAGCTGCTTTTCCAGATCTGCGAAGAAATAATTCCTGGAGCATTCAAATTATTTTAGGTAAGTAATCTTGCCAAATTTGTCATCTTCACAATCGAAAATTGTTTAACGGAGTCTTCGTTGATGAATCTCCGTAATATTTTATAGTTCTAATATACTTTAAATCAGGCGCTCAATATTTTATTTCTATGATTTACATACGATAAAAAAGAAAAGAGCCAATTATAAATCTTTTCTCATGAAAAATGCTGATCATGAAATAACAAGTCAATTTAAAAATTATGAATATAGATGTTCAATAAGGCTACCACCCTAAAAATTGAATGCCGATTCCAGTGAATAAAATCACGAGCCCGGCTGAAAAATGTATGTAATGTTCTTTCCCCTTCAAATTAATGAATGATGTCCCCTTGCATCCAAGATATACTATTGACATCATTGTTAGTATGGTGGCTATTGCAAATACTAATGTTACAATAATTACTCCGAAAATATTTTTTTCTGCAGCCGGAAAAATTAATAAAGGAATTAATACTTCGCATGGTCCGAAAACAAAAATCAAAAACAAGATCCATGGAGTTATATTTGAGCCTTTTTCTTCAATTTTATTCATAATATCTTCACTATGCTCCAGACTACGAATTGATTTAGGTCGGATAAATGCCGGCAGATGAAAATGTGATCCGTGATGAAAATATTTGAAAGCGCCATATATACTGTATATCAGGCCAAATCCTATTAGCATCCATGCGACAATTGCACCACGGTTTGACTCGAGAGTCTGGAGTTTATTTAGGCTGATTCCTAATGCAATTCCACTTGCCCCAATCAAAACTGAGCTTCCCACATGGCCGATCCCTGAAATAAATGTAATCCACATTGTTTTACTGCCCGACCAATTTCTGGCTTTACTTAATACAATAAAGGGCAAATAATGATCCGGTCCCAGGACAGTATGAATAATCCCAAGGGATATCGCTGAAACACATAATAAATATAAATCATTCATATTCACAAAAATTTATAATTTATTTATCAGGCTGGCCTGGCATGCAGCCCCAAAGCCATTATCGATATTTACAACACTTACACCATTGGCACAACTGTTCAGCATAGAAAGAAGGGCAGATAATCCTCCAAAATTGGCGCCATAGCCAATACTGGTTGGTACTCCTATTACAGGCTTGTTTATTAATCCACCTACAACACTTGCCAACGCACCTTCCATTCCTGCGACAACGATAACAACCTTTGCTGCCCGGATGATATCAATTTTTGAAAACAAACGGTGAATTCCAGCCACTCCAACATCAATTATTCGTTCAACTCTATTGCCTAGAAATTCTGCTGTGATTAATGCTTCCTCTGCAACCGGTAGATCTGAGGTGCCTGCCGAAACAATAGCAATATAACTTTCAGTCTTAATAACTTCTCCTGGTTGATAAACAATGGCTTTGGCTAATGGATGATAAATAGCACCGGGGATGCTTTTTTTTACAGATTCATACATTTCAAGTGTCGCTCTGGTCGCCAATATAGGAATACCGCGTTGCACCATCCTTTCAGCAATGGCGGTAACCTGCTCTACCGTTTTTTCAGATGCGTAAATCACCTCCGGGACTCCCGTCCGTTTAATTCTGCTTGTATCAACCATTGCAAAGCCAAGATCATCTATAAATTCTATAGATAATCTATTAACAATTTCTCCCTGATCTATTTTCCCCTCTTGAAATTGATCCAGTAGTTTTATGATATCAGACTTCTCCATTATAGTTTTTTGAATATTTCATTTTGAATTTCCTGTAGCGAAATATTATGTTCTTTGGCCAATTTCTCACAATCATCATACTCAGGTTTAGAATTAACTAATTTCCCTTTGTAATAACTCTGCTTAACCCTGATTTTCCCAAACTTGGTTTCCATAGTAATCATTTTACGTTTCAACATATTTTTTTTAACCTTATATTCTCTTAAACCAATACTTGAGGTATGATAAAAAATGATTTCCTTGACAAATTCCAGTTTTTCATTACTGCATAAAACACTTAATAAATTGGAAGGTCTGGATTTTTTCATAACAATTGGAGTAATGAAAACATCAGCTGCCCCGGCTTTAAATAGGAGAAATGACACAAATTCAAACCACTCCGGGTTCATGTCGTCAATATTACATTCAAGCATATTGGCTTCATCGATATCAACATCATGTGGAGAAGATTCATTGCTTTCGCCCATATATACTCTAAGGACATTTGGTATCTCGGGATCCCTGTTTCCAATACCATACCCGGTTTTGTTGATTTTAAAATTGAGTTCGGACGAAAAATGATCTACAGTGGCAACCAGGATAGCAGCACCAGTTGGAGTTGTTGCCTCGTGATCAACAAGGCCAGATTTAACAGGAACTTGCTTTAATATTTCGGTTGTAGCTGGAGCAGGAATAGGGATTATTCCATGAGCACTCCTGGTAAATCCTCCACCAAGCTGAACAGGTGAAGATATAACTTTATCAACATTCAGATAATCAAGGCAAATAGCCGCTCCAACAATATCAACAATTGAATCCAGTGCCCCAACTTCGTGAAAATGGACCTGCTGTTTGGTAGTATTGTGGATCTTTGCCTCAGCAACAGCAATAAGATCAAAAATCTCGATTGATTTTGCTTTGACTTTATCTGAAAGATTGCTTCTATTAATTATTTCTTCAATATGATGTAAATGGCGGTGCTTTTCATTTTCCTGATTTTCAATGATTACATTGGCTTTCGTGCCACTAATCCCTCTTCTGATCTCTCGTTTTAACTCCAAATGAAACCCTTTGATGTTCAACTTTTCTAATTCCTTCTTAAGATGTTCAGGATCAACACCTAGATCGATCAAAGCCCCAAGATTCATATCCCCACTTATTCCTGCAAAGCAATCGTAATATAGTATTTTTTTCATCAGAAATTAATTTATGTATGGGTTGATAACTTGTAAGGCTTAAGCGGGAGAACCAAACAAGATTGACTATGAATTATTTTATTCCTTAGGTTCAAGGTAATGCACTTTTAATTCATTTCTGTTTTTAATGGTCATCAATCAAGTGTATTTCCATGTTTATTATTTTTTATTGAAGAGGCGGAATTTATTAATACCCGGTTCAATTTTCCGGAAACAAGCCCTTCAGTATCAATTTCGAAAGCCTTAAACCCAATTTCAGTCATTTTCTTACTTACCTGATCTTTTATCTTAAAAAGTCTGGTTAACTCTTCCTGTTTCACTTCAATTTTTCCATATCTGCCATAATGCCGGACCCTGACATCATTAAATCCGTAAGAATTTAAAAAATTCTCGGCTTGTTCTACCTGCTCTAATTTTGATCTGGTAATTCTGTGATTGTAGGGTATCCTTGAGCTCAGACATGGACTGGCGGGTTTATCCCAATTCGGAAGTTCATAATATTCTGCTATTTGCCTCAGCTCATGTTTTGTAATTTTACAATCAGCAAGTGGTGAATGAACATTATAAAGGTTTGCAGCCTTCAACCCAGGACGAAAATCATCGTAGTCGTCGAAATTAGTTCCATTTAAAATAAGAAAATCAGGGTATTTTTCCTGGATAAACTGGATATCCTTATATAAATGTTCTTTGCAATAAAAGCATCGGTTAAACGGATTTTCATTATACCGGTCATCGGATAGCTCATTGGTATATATCGTCTCCATTTTTATGTCGTATTTTTCAGTAAAGAATTTTGCAAGTTCAAAATCTTTATTTTTCAGACTTTCAGATTTAGAAATAATAGCAATGACCTTATCCTTTCCCTGAACCAATCGAGCCATGTATAATACAAGGGATGAATCAATACCACCTGAAAAAGCAACAATTGATCCTCTATTTGATTGAAACCATTTCTTTAATGATTCAATCTTATTGTTTAATTCTATCGTCAAGTCTATCATGGATTGATTTCATTATTAATCTATAATTTTCAACTAGTTAAATAAAGCTAACACCTGCTGTCAAGAAAATTAATCAGCCCTGCTCATAGTTAATTTTCCATGTTGAATTCCTTTTTCTGAGATGAGTTTATCAGCCAAATCAGTCAAACGGGAAGAAATACCTTTGACAGCAACAATTTCTATACTATGATCCTTATCCAATTCAAATCTCTGAAATGAAAAGATTTCATAGGAAATTTTCCGTTGTATTTGCGCCAGATTATTAGCAATTTCACACTTATGATGATTAAATACCAGAGTAATAGCTCCAGTAACTATATTGTTGCATTGCCATTTCTTTTCACCCAGATGTTTATTAACTAATTGTCGAAGAGCATGGAAACGATTAGCGAACTGATTCTCTGTTAGATATTTATCCAGGGCTTCAGGTAATTCAACTTCTAACGATGCTCCATGGCGTACAACTAACATCGTGTTACTATTTTGATAATAGGTGTTATTCGTGCCAAATATAATCAAATATACTGAATGCAAAAATCTACCAAGAAACCAATGAAAAGTTCAAGAAAACGTAGGATAATAAACAGAAGTATTTTTTCAATCTTATGTAACGTCACTTTCTTTTATCGCAATCCCTTGTGGGTTTTTGAACGACAAGTGTTTTCACTGTATAGTTGAAACCTGCTTTTACTCCTTTGCTAAGCTGCTTATACAAAGCAAGGCCCATAAGCAGGGAATTGATTAAGGATTTAACAACAGAAAAGTAATCGGTCAAATAAAAATTCATGCCAGAGATAATGATCAATAACTTTATGATCATTATTTCAGCATTTTATTAAGGAAGACTGTAGTTTATTAAAACAAAGTATAATTTAGATATCGGAAATAAAATTTCAGAATGCTTTCATATTTTTGTTAACATCTTATCAGTATTTAATAAAATTAAAATTAATTTTTAGTCTTCCAGCCAGAATTTCTCCCAACTCAAGTATTTCAGGATCATTTTGATCATAATACCAGTTCAGTTTGAATTTTATTTTTTCACTGGCTACTTTTTCAAAGGATTTTAAGATTTCAAAGAGAAACTTTGTAGAAGCGGAATCCACAAAATCGATTTTAATTTCAATTATTGTTTCTTCCGGAGGATCTTTCAGATAATCATTCGTCCATTTTTGAATTGGCTTAAAAAAAACCTTTGGATCATTTACAATTGAACATCCACTGATTTCTATCAGGCCTCTCTTACAATTTATATAAAAGGATTTAGATGTTTCTTTAATGATTAAATTATCCATGGTAACTAAGCTGATTTGTTCTTAATTATTGCTGAAATAAATATTTTTATCAAACCAAACCAACTTGTTTTTTGTTTAAAGTTTAATCTCATGTAGAAGTATTTATTGAGTTTTTAATTATTTTATTTACTATTTATGCCCCAGATTGATAATACAAGTACCATGCCTGCTCTATCAATTTCTAAAGCGACAGGATAGGTACATTTTTTAGCGATCCATCTACGTCCAAAAAAAAGATAAGATTTCTTTGATTTATATGATTTCAAATCCTTATCGGTAAATTTTCCTTTACCATTATCATCAGGTCCATAGAGCAATGCTAGACCATTGATTAATTTCTTCACGTGAATAATTTTATCTATGGAAAGAATGTATGATTTAAAGAAAATGTTTTTTACATTATTAAATTTAACAATTTTAATAGTGTCAAATAAATCACATTCCAAATAATTCAGATCAGAGTGATAGAAATGAACGGAATCGGATGGTGAATTTCTTTTAGATAATTTTTCCACGAAACTATCATCGGGTATTTCCATTAAATTAATTTTAAAAAAATCGAAAATAGATTTTTTTTCATTTTCACTATTACTTTGATCAGTGCTTGAACTTGACTCACTTCCATCTCCGGAAAGATTATTGAATAATTGTAACATCAATTTTTGTTTATTAAGTTTTATTTAAGCATTGATTAGAATAAAATATGCAAATAGAAAATAGAAAGTGTTATACAATCGATGATAATTAATGCTAAAAAACCTTTATTTCTTGCTTTAATTTAAAATGTTTTAATTTTATCTGTTACGTATAAAGGTGTAACTATGTTACATTCTAAAAAATTCAATTAAAAATAATCAGAATATTTGGTAATAAACTGTGGAATTATTCTTGTCATTTGCAATATTCACATGGCAATATAGCATTACTTGTTGAATATTTATTGCTTTAATTCAGTAGGTTAAAAAGTTAAAATTCTATACTCCTGTAAAGCTGGTCTTGACCATTTGTATTTCATATATTATAAGTCAATGGATATAACTTTATGATAGTATTGGTTTTTTTACTTTTTTATGCTGGAAAACTTTAAAATGGCCATAATTAACGAAGCTTTATACTTCAACAGAAAATATTCAAGTGGGTATTAATTATTTTAGGAGGATTCTATAGATAGGTCTCAAACTAAAGATTTATTATTTTATTCCATTTCTTCTTAAACATTTTTTTCTCATAATGGATGGTTTATATAATGAGAATTTATTATGAGAATAAAATCGAATATTGATGTATAAGATCTGATAAAAATTAATAATTTGTTGGTTAAATGCTACAGGTTTAGAATCGTGATTCTTAACCAAGCAGGTTCTAAAATCTGACTATGCGGGATGAACCTCAATCATACAAGCTCTCCCTTGTAAAATTAATATTATGAAATTTATAATATAAAGATTTTATTTTAGTATAGCTCCTTATTTATTGTATATGAAAGGGATGCAGCGTCTGATATTATATTTAAATTGAACTAGTTTAACTCCTGGCGGTCAGGAAAGCTATCCTTATAATAGTTATTAAATTCATGTGTTAGAACTTCTGTTAATTCACTTTTAAATGAGAATTCATTACGGATATCATTGACATAAGCTTTAATTTTTACCTTTAACATCACTTTATGTCCAATATTTTCCTGAAAGAATAATACTGTAATAGGTTTATTTAAGTATATGTACTTAGACACTTGGGCAGCCTCCATTGCAGATTGTTTAATTTTATGAATATCTGCTGTAAGTGGAAGAAATATTTCCGTAACTACTTGGCAATTTTCTTCACCAGAATTTGCATTTGCAACTGATTGGTTCATAACTTCAGCATTTGGAACACTTACCAGACTATCATCTGAAGTTCTTAGTCGTGTCGATCTTAATCCTATGCCTGTAACCTCACCATAATAATTTCCAATTTGTACTTTATCTCCAATTTGAAATGGCTTATCAATGATGATAATTATTCCCCCAAATATATTTTTTAAAAAGTCTTGTGAAGCAAAACCAATTGCCACTCCAATTGATGCTGAAAAAGCAAGAATTGAGGCTAAAGGTGGACGAAAAACTGCAACCAGGATAAAGGATATAGAACCGAGCCAAACTAAGATGCTGATAAGAGGAATAAATCCTTTTATTGTTACTCTCTGTTTAGTATTTCTCTCTGCCCAAATTGTCAGCAAAACTGATAATATTCGAAGGAAAATATATGTTAATATGATAATAATGATACTGATTATCACCTTTGAAATGGAGAAATAACCTGACATATTTTTAGTTTCTGAACTTACTTCCGCTAAAATCTTTAGTGAGGAGCCAAGTGTATCAGGGACAATAGTATCATTAGTAGTTGAATATATCTTTGATGAAACAACTATTAGGATGATTATCAGAATAAACTTTTTCAAGATTGCCTGCATATGGTCAATTAATAGATTAAGTTTTTATTTTTAAGTAGCTTTATAACATGCCGGTATAAAATACCATTTAATATAAAATAATCCCCTTTTTCAACCAGTATAGAATCTTCTTTCAAAATGGTTAAAATCTTGTAACTTTTATCGTAATGCTCGTTACATATCAGGGAATGTTGCTCGACTGATAATTTACCATGCAAAACTATGAGAAGCAATGCAAATGTTTTTTCGGGAGATATACTTTCAAGAAAACTAAAATCAGGTGTTGAAAAGCTACCGATAATAAGGTTATCCCCTTGAACGGATATGATCGATTGAAGCCAATAATTAAGAGATAAACTAATATTGCTGTTAGCAAATTTATTTAGACCTAAAAAGAAATATTCTTCCAGCTGTTTTTGATTAAGCTTATCATGTTTGTTCTCCTCAGCAGTATTCTTTTCATCCAAATAAATAATTTGATATCCGCTAATACGGTTGCGTTTTAAGATGATTTTTTTTATTTGTTCACTTGTTAAGTTATCTATGTTTATAGAATAATCAAAAAAATCTGACAATCCAATTGTTTTATTTAAGTAGTCGGCTGCATATAATGAAACGGAACATATCCAGAACATATTTTTATTGGTTGAAACAATGAGTGAAAGCAGTTTCTGCAAACATATAAAACCATTAAGTGTACGAAGGAATATTCTTTCGAGGCCATCAATAATGATAATTCGACGCTCTGTAAGAGTAGAAATATATTCTTTCACATACTTGTCACTTTTTATCTCTTTCTGATTAAATATTTCATTTATTAATGAAAAAAAATCTTGCTCCGTAATAAAGAATCGTGAGACCTGAAAATTAGTAATTTGATAGTTTGACTTTAATGTCTTTGAATAATAATGTAATAAGGATGATTTACCACTTCCATTTTCCCCAATTATCATTGTAGCAGCAAAATTACCGATTAACCAATCGTTATAGGCGTTATTAAAAATCTTTATTTCATTTTCTCTTGCAAGAAAAAGGTTGAATTCTTTGACAGGAATATTTTCAAATAAATACTGATATACAATCGGGAGCTTATATATTCTCTTTTGAATATCGGAAAGGTAATTAGATATTTCTGAAGAAATTGCTATGGAGGGCTTATCAATTCTAAGCATTTTTCTGATATCAGAATAAGAAGATTTAAGCCAATAAAACTTAGTATTTGTAAAACCAGAGAATTTTTCAAATGTATTTTGAAGATAAATTACCACCATCTTTCTTCTTTTATTGGACTCAAAAAGCGCCTTAGATTTTAAAACTCTGGCATAAATATTGAAAATGTTATCATTGAAGCAGAATCGGGAATTGAGTGCATTGATGCAGACAGTATCCAATTCAGAGATGTATTAGTTATTACAACAAAAGGACCAGTGCTTACATTTCATAATAGCAAAAATATTTCATTAAAAAGCTTT